>NZ_JBIVHR010000171.1:0-5054 GCF_044749305.1 Pseudomonas sp. NPDC089534
AAGCTGCTCGAGGAATACATCCGCGAGCGGGACGATAGTTAACAACGTATCGATGGTAGAACCGACGATTTACCTTAGGAGCACAGCATGACCAACAAAATCATCCTTGCACTCGAAGCAGAGCAGATGACCAAAGAGATCCCTACCTTTGCACCGGGCGACACCGTTGTCGTTCAGGTTAAAGTGAAGGAAGGCGACCGTTCCCGTCTGCAGGCGTTCGAAGGCGTTGTCATCGCCAAGCGTAACCGCGGCGTGAACAGTGCGTTCACCGTTCGCAAAATCTCCAACGGTGTTGGCGTAGAGCGTACTTTCCAGACCTACTCCCCGCAGATCGACAGCATGGCTGTCAAGCGTCGCGGTGACGTACGTAAAGCCAAGCTGTACTACCTGCGCGACCTGTCGGGTAAAGCAGCCCGCATCAAGGAAAAACTGGCTTAATCCAGTCTCCGATGCAGAAAAAAGCAGCCTACGGGCTGCTTTTTTGTTGCCCGTCATTTATCCACAACCTTGTCGCTTCAGGCCGTATCCATGACTTCCCGCCAGCAAGAAATCGAACGTCGCACCGAGCTTTCGGTGACCCGCGTGACCAAAGCGGTTTTCCCGTCGACCACCAACCACCACAACACCCTGTTCGGCGGCACCGCCCTGGCCTGGATGGACGAAGTGTCGTTCATCGCCGCCACCCGGTTCTGCCGCTTGCCGCTGGTGACCGTGTCCACCGACCGCATCGACTTCAACCATGCCATCCCGGCCGGCTCCATCGTCGAACTGGTGGGACGGGTGGTGAAGGTCGGCAACACCAGCCTCAAGGTCGAGGTGGAAGTGTTTGTCGAAAGCATGAGCTGCGACGGGCGGGAGAAGGCGATTCATGGCCAGTTCAGCTTTGTCGCCATCGATGGGGACAAGCGCCCGGTGCCGGTGCTGCCGGGGTTCGCCGACTGATCCGATGGCGGGGTGCAAGGGGGGGGCAACTGTCTTGGCCCTGCCTTGCGGTGTCCTCGCTGACGCCATCCCCAGCAGGGGCTCGGGTGGAACGTGCTTGCCTGTGAAGGCGTCAGATCAGGCACCACCGGCTTCAGGCTGGATCAACGCCAGCAACGTCCACCCAGGTCCCGGCTTCAATGCGGCCTCAGGCGTCACCACATAGACCCAGCCGCTGTCGTCGCGCATGAACAGCAGGGTCGCCCGGTTGCCGTGCAGCGCCCGGTAATCCTCCCAGCCGAAGCCGTCGGTCAGCGTCGTGCTGTAGAGCTCGGCCCCCTGGCTGAGCAG
Organism: Pseudomonas sp. NPDC089534; assembly: GCF_044749305.1. Classification (NCBI taxonomy): domain Bacteria; kingdom Pseudomonadati; phylum Pseudomonadota; class Gammaproteobacteria; order Pseudomonadales; family Pseudomonadaceae; genus Pseudomonas; species Pseudomonas sp. NPDC089534. The sequence continues at coordinate 1,273 of NZ_JBIVHR010000171.1, forward strand.
GCTGGCCAGCTTGGCGTAGGTCAGCGGCTCGCTGCCCAGCTGATTGCCCCGGTGTTCTAGGCTGGCCCGGTGCTTGGCGCTGCGACGGCTTTCCTGGCCGCTGGCCAGGCCGAACAGGCGCTGATGGCCGAAGTCATGCCGAAAGCGCATGGCCGCCAACGTGTTGAGCTCGCCTGAGGGCGACAGCGCCAACAAGTGCCCCAGCCCCACCAGATCCAGATGGGCATCGGCGTGCTGCGAGGCGGGGTTGCCGAAGTAGGTCGGCAGGCTTTCCATGCGGGCGGCGCGGATGTTCTCCCAGCTCGAATCGGTCAGCAGCACACGGCTGCCCAACTGCTGCAGCGCCTTGCCCAGCAGGCGTGCCGGGCCGTTGGCGCCGACGATCAGGAAACCGCTGGGCGCGGGCTCCGCGACCTTCAGCAGCCGCGCCAGCGGTCGGGCCGTCGCGCTCTGCAGGACCACGGTGCCGATGATCACGGCAAAGGTCAGCGGCACCAGCAGCAGGGCGCCTTCGTGTCCGGCCTCGTCCAGGCGGATGGCGAAGATCGCCGACACGGCGGCAGCGACGATCCCCCTGGGAGCGATCCAGCACAGCAGCGCCCGTTCGCGCCAGCTCAGGCTGGAGCCGGCCGTGCTCAGCAGCACGTTCAGCGGTCGGGCGATCAGTTGGATCACCAGCAGCAGGATCAGCACCAACGGCCCTAGCCCGATCAGGGCGTCGAGGTCCAGCCGCGCCGCCAGCAGGATGAACAGCCCGGAAATCAGCAGCACGCTGAGGTTTTCCTTGAAGTGCAGGATGTGCCGCACATCCACGCCTTTCATGTTGGCCAGGCACATGCCCATCAGCGTCACCGCCAGCAGGCCCGATTCGTGCGTCACCTGGTTCGCCGCGATGAAGATCCCCAGCACCGCCGCCAGCGACGCCAGGTTGTGCAGGTACTCCGGCAGCCATTGGCGCCGGATGACCGTGCCCAGCAGCCAGCCGCCGGCGATGCCGAACGCGCTGCCGCACAGGATCACGCCGCCGAAGGTCAGCAGGCTTTGCCGCAGGCCCTGGCCGTCGGCGCTGGCGATGATGAAGCTGTAGACCACCACCGCGAGCAGCGCGCCGATGGGGTCGATGACGATGCCTTCCCAGCGCAGGATGCTGGCGATCGAGGCCTTGGGGCGCACCACCCGCAGCATCGGCACGATCACGGTCGGCCCGGTGACCAGGGTCAGGCTGCCGAACAGGGTCGCGAGCAGCCAGTCGAACCCCAGCAGCCAATGGGTCGCCAGGGTGATGACGATCCAGGTCGCGAGGGCGCCGAGGGTCACCAGGCGACGGACGACGCTGCCGATCTCGCGCCATTCCGACAGGTGCAGGGTCAGGCTGCCCTCGAACAGGATCAGGGCCACCGCCAGCGACACCAGCGGCATCAGCAGCGGGCCGAACATCTCCTGCGGATCCAGCCAGCCGAGCAGCGGGCCCGCCAGGATGCCGGTCAGCAGCAAGAAGAGGATCGCCGGCAGCTTGAGGCGCCACGCCAGCCATTGGCAGCCCAGGGCGGCGGCGCCGATGCCGCCGAAGGTCAACAGGATCTGCTGCTCGTTCATGAGTGCGACGGTTCCTTGAAAGGGCGGGCTATGAAAGACTAGCGGCCATTTTTAACGTTCACTCTTTATTTGCGCGCACCATGCCTGCCATCGACCATCCGCTGATTGATCAATTCCTCGACGCCCTGTGGCTGGAGAAAGGCCTGTCCGACAACACCCGGGATGCCTACCGCAGCGATCTGGCGCTGTTCAACGGCTGGTTGCAGGACCAGCACCTGGAGCTGGCCAGCGCCGGACGCGAACTGATCCTCGACCACCTGGCCTGGCGCCTGGAACAGCACTACAAGCCCCGTTCCACCGCGCGCTTCCTTTCCGGCGTGCGGGGGTTCTACCGCTACCTGCTGCGGGAGAAGCTGATCGCGGTGGATCCGACCTTGCGGGTCGACATGCCCCAATTGGGCAGGCCGCTGCCCAAATCGCTGTCGGAGGCGGACGTCGAGGCGCTGCTGGCCGCCCCGGACCTGAGCGAACCCATCGGCCAGCGCGACCGGGCCATGCTGGAGGTGCTGTACGCCTGCGGATTGCGGGTGACCGAGCTGGTCAGCCTGACGCTGGAGCAGGTCAACCTGCGTCAGGGCGTGCTGCGGGTGATGGGCAAGGGCAGCAAGGAGCGCCTGGTGCCGATGGGCGAGGAGGCGATCGTCTGGGTCGAGCGTTACCTGCGCGATGGCCGCAACGACCTGCTCGGCGGGCGCCCCAGCGATGTGCTGTTCCCCAGCCAGCGCGGCGAGCAGATGACCCGCCAGACCTTCTGGCACCGGATCAAGCACCAGGCCCAGGTCGCCGGAATCGGCAAGTCGCTGTCGCCGCACACACTGCGCCACGCTTTCGCCACCCATCTGCTCAACCACGGCGCGGACTTGCGTGTGGTGCAGATGCTGCTCGGCCACAGCGACCTCTCGACCACCCAGATCTACACCCACGTCGCCCGCGCGCGGCTGCAGGACCTGCACGCCAAGCACCACCCGCGGGGCTGACCGAGTCCCTCTGCCGGCGCTATCGCCAGCAGGCCGGCTCCTGCAGGTTTCGGGGCGGGCCGACGTCTTGCGACAGGCGCATTCGGCCACGGGGGCCTTATGTGTTAGGCTTTGGCCGTTTGTACGATGAACGGTTATGACCCGGTGCCGCGGCACGGGCGTTCTGACCGTTCCATCCGTCCGCCTTCAGGAGTTCTCATGCGTCTGACCCAGATTTTCGCGGCCGCCGCCCTCGCGTTGGCCAGCACCTTTGCCGTCGCCGACGATGCGGCGGAGAAAGCCATCCGTCAAAGCCTGGAAAACCTCCAGCTCGACGTGCCGGTCGACACCATCAGCGCGAGCCCGCTGCCGGGCCTGTACGAGGTCAAGCTCAAGGGCAGCCGCGTGCTGTACGCCAGCGCCGACGGCCAATACATCGTCCAGGGCTACATGTTCCAGCTCAAGGACGGCAAGCCGGTCAACCTGACCGAGAAGACCGAGCGCCTGGGCATCTCCAAGCTGATCAATGCGATCCCGGTGGCCGAAACCGTGGTCTACCCGGCCGTGGGCGAGACCAAGTCGCACATCACCGTGTTCACCGACACCACCTGCCCGTACTGCCACAAGCTGCACGCCGAAGTGCCTGAGCTGAACAAGCGCGGCATCGAAGTGCGCTACGTGGCGTTCCCGCGCCAGGGCCTGGGCTCGCCGGGCGATGAGCAACTGCAGGCGGTGTGGTGCTCCAAAGACAAGAAGTCGGCCATGGACAAGATGGTCGACGGCAAGGAAATCAAGGCCGCCAAGTGCGATAACCCGGTCTCCAAGCAGTTCGCCCTCGGCCAGTCGATCGGCGTGAACGGCACGCCGGCCATCGTTTTGGCCGACGGACAGGTCATTCCGGGCTACCAGCCTGCGCCGCAAGTCGCCAAACTGGCGCTGGGCGCGAAGTAAGTCCGCATCGTCACGGTTCGCCGTGACGAGCGTGGCCCGGCGGCGACACGGCCGGGCCATCAACAGAGAGCCGCGATTGCGCGGTTGTTTTCACGGCCGGCCTCGCGTCGGCCGTTTCATGGGGAGTTCACAGTGAAACCGGTCAAAGTAGGCATCTGTGGGTTAGGGACCGTCGGTGGCGGAACCTTCAACGTACTTCAGCGCAACTCCGAGCAAAACTCTCGTCGTGCCGGGCGAGGGAACGAATTTGCTCAAAAACCCAAGACCACACCAAAGCCA
>NZ_JBIVHR010000172.1:0-4982 GCF_044749305.1 Pseudomonas sp. NPDC089534
CGCTCACGGGTGTTGTTCCACTCACTAAAGTCTCGGTCATCATCGTCATGCGGCCACCCCTTCTCCGTCCCCTGTCAGGCTCTTGTTACGTTCGGCGAAGAACTCCCGAACGTTGGCGCATTGTGTTTCCGTACCATCCAAACGATTGAAGCGGGCGCGGAACTCCCTGGCGCCCGGCAGGGTTGCGAGATACCAGCCCACATGCTTGCGGGCGATGCGCACGCCCATCACGTCTCCATAGAACGCGTGGAGGGCGGCCAGATGCTCAAGCAGAATGCGTTCCACCTCGATCAGCTCCGGCGCCGGAAGTTTTTCGCCGGTGCGCAGGAAATGCTCGATCTCACGGAAAATCCATGGCCGCCCTTGGGCGGCCCGGCCGATCAGCAGGCCGTCGGCACCGGTCGCGTCAAGCACGTGCCGGGCCTTTTCCGGCGAATCGATGTCGCCGTTGGCGAAGACCGGGATCGACACCGCCTGCTTGATCGCGGCGATCGTGTCGTACTCGGCTTCACCGGTGTACAGGTCGGCGCGGGTGCGGCCATGCACCGCCAGCGCCGTGATCCCGGCCTGTTCGGCGATCTTCGCCACGGTCAGGCCGTTCTTGTTCTCGCGATCCCATCCGGTGCGGATCTTCAGGGTCACCGGCACATCGACCGCCGCCACCACGGCGTGCAGGATCTCGGTGACCAGCGCCTCATCCTTCAGCAGCGCCGAGCCCGCGGCCTTGTTGCAGACCTTCTTGGCCGGGCAGCCCATGTTGATGTCGATGATCTGCGCGCCCAGCTCGACGTTGGCCCGGGCCGCATCCGCGAGCATCTGCGCATCCCCGCCGGCGATCTGCACCGAGCGCGGCTCGGGATCGCCTTCGTGGATCATGCGCATGCGCGACTTGCGGGTGTTCCACAGGCTCATGTCGCTGGTGACCATTTCCGAGACCACGAGTCCGGCGCCCAGGCGTTTGCAAAGCTGGCGGAAGGGCTGGTCGGTGACGCCCGCCATCGGGGCGAGGACCAAGCCGTTCTGCAATGTGTATGGGCCGATGCGTACCGCCGACATAGGACTTCCCTGAAGTGGGGCCGGATCATGAGAGTTCGAAAAAGGGTTGGCATGATACCCGCTCTCGATGACTGGATAAAGGCTGAATTGAACAAAATCTGAACAGTTATTCTGTTATCGCCAGCGGTTTGGTCGAGCCGGGCAAAGTCAGAAAACCGCCGCCAATCACGCAGCGGCCGGGCGTTTCACTCGGGGGAGTGGAAACTCAGACTGTAGTTCACCGCCTTGGCCCCCGGGTCGAGGATGTCCAGCGCGATATGGATAGGTGTCTGCGGGGGCATTTCCGCCATGCCTTCGAGGTCGCCGTTAAGGTACTCGCCGGGCTTGAAGCGGCGGCTGGCGATCAGGTGCCCGTTGAGGTCGGCGAAGCGCAGCTCCAGCAGCGGGAACGGCTGGGAAAACGGAGCACGGTTGTAGATGATCGCATCGACCACCAATGCGCCGCTGAACTCCGGATGGCTGCGCACCACCAGGTTGCTGCTCTTGATCTTGGCGATGTCGACCTTCGACGGCACCGTGCAGCCGATCTGCGGACACAGCTGCTGGAACCACGGACGGTACTGGTCCTGACGGGCCAGTTCGTCGAAATGGTAGGCCACGTACTGGCCGGCCAGGCCGGCGGCGGCCAGTACGGTCAGCAGCAGCCAGAGCAGGCGCCGGCCCCAGGGGGAGCGGCGTTTCTGCCAGTCCAGCTGCAGCGGGTCGTCGGTCAGGTCCTGCAGCACTTCGGCGCGCACGCCGGGTTCCGCGCGGTCGCCGCGCTCGCGTTTCTTGCGCAAGGGTTCGACCGAGGGCAGTTCGCCTTCGTCTTCAACGCTGGCGGACAGGCGTTCCTGGCGGGCGGCGGGATCGATCGGGTCATGCAGCCGCAGTTGCGGGATCGGCGGTTCGTCGTCCAGGTCGACCGGCTCCAGCGACAGCGACGGTTCGGTGCGTTCCGGCCTTGCAGGCTCGGGCTCGACGGCTTGCGGCTCGTCGTCCTGTTCCGGTTCGGGCATCCGCTCGTCCGCCGGCTCGCTGAACAGGCTGTCGGGCCACGTCGCATCGTCCGGCTCGTGGCTGTCGCGGCGGGCGCTCAGGGACTCCTCGCGGGGGCGGCCGGACTCGGTGATCGGCTGGATTTCCCGCTGTTCGAGGCGGGCGAGCTCTTCGTCAAGGTCCAGGCTGTCGAGATCCAGCTCGGCGGCGCTCCATTGCTTCTGGCTGATGGCGCGTGGCGCTGCCGGTTCGACAGGGGCGGCAGGCTGCGGTGCGGCGGCTGCCGGCTCCGCGGGGCGCGGCGGCTCGATCGGCGCTGGCGGGGCCTGCACGGCCGTTTCCCTGCCGGCCCGCTGTTCAAGCAGCTGTTTGGCGGCGTTGAACACTTGCAGGCAGGAGCCGCAGCGAACCACTCCACGGGCCACGCTCAATTGGGCGTGGCTGACGCGGAAGCTGGTTTGGCAATGCGGGCACTGGGTGACGAAGCTGTCGGTCATGCGAGGATCCGGATTGTGCAGGCGGCCATTCTAGCGCCGACGACCGGTGATGCGCACCCAGCCGTCACGGTTGGCGATCGGATCCAGGTCGAAGTCCTGGGCGTAGGCGGCAGCGACTTCGTCGCCCTGTTCGGCGAGGATGCCGGACAGCGCCAGGCGTCCGCCGGGCTTGACCAGGCCGGACAGCTGCGGCGCCAGGGACACCAAAGGACCTGCCAGGATGTTGGCCACCAGCACGTCGGCCTTGACCTGCGGCAGGTCCTGCGGCAGGTACAGCGGGAACAGTCCGTCGGCGATGCCGTTGCGTCCGGCGTTGTCGCGGGAGGCTTCCAGCGCCTGCACGTCGATGTCGGTGCCGACCGCTTCCTTGGCGCCCAGCAGCAGGGCGGCGATGGCCAGGATCCCCGAGCCGCAGCCGAAGTCCAGCACGTTGCAGCCGTTGAGGTCCTGGCCGTCGAGCCATTCCAGGCACAGGGCGGTGGTCGGGTGGGTGCCGGTGCCGAACGCCAGGCCCGGATCCAGCAGCAGGTTGACCGCGCCGGGCTCGGGGGCGGCGTGCCAGCTCGGCACGATCCACAGGCGCTGGCCGAAGCGCATCGGCTGGAAGTTGTCCATCCAGCTGCGTTCCCAGTCCTGGTCTTCGATCACTTCGCTGTGGTGCTCGGGCAGCGGGCTGCCGGTCAGCAGTTCCAGGTGGGCCAGCACGGCGGCGGCTTCGGTGCCGCCCTCGAACAGGGCCAGCAGATGGGTGTGCGACCACAGCGGGGTGGTGTTGAGTTCCGGCTCGAAGATCGGTTGGTCTTCGGCGTCCATGAAGGTCACCGAAACGGCGCCCACTTCAAGGAAAGCGTCTTCGTAGGTTTCGGCTTGTTCTGGGCTGATGGCGAGACGGACTTGCAGCCAAGGCATGGCGGGCACCTGTGAAAAAGATTGATGTGCAGCCTAGCGGTCTGCGCGAAGCGCGCAAGTTTACGCGAGCGCACGGCGTTTGTGGGAGCGGCGTTGAGCGCAGCCTTTCCCCTGTAGGAGCGAGCCTGCTCGCGAAAGCGGTGTGCCAGTATCCGTGCATGTTGAATGTGCCGACGTCATCGCGAGCAGGTCGGCACCCGCAAGGAAGCGGAGTTGCGGATACGACAAGGCCGCCCGGAGGCGGCCTTGTCGTGCGCAGGCTGAAGCTTAGTGCTTGTCGCCGGCCAGCTTGTGCTCGAGGTAGTGAATGTTCACGCCCCCTTTGCAGAAGCCTTCGTCGCGGGTCAGGTCACGGTGCAGCGGGATGTTGGTCTTGATCCCGTCCACCACGATTTCGTCCAGGGCGTTGCGCATGCGTGCCATGGCTTCGTCGCGGGTGGCGCCGTAGGTGATCAGCTTGCCGATCAGCGAATCGTAGTTCGGCGGAACCGCATAACCGCTGTACAGGTGCGAATCGACGCGAACGCCGTTGCCGCCCGGTGCATGGAAATGCTTGACCGTGCCAGGGCTCGGCATGAAGGTCTTCGGGTCTTCGGCGTTGATCCGGCACTCCAGCGAGTGACCGCGGATGACCACGTCGTCCTGGGTGAACGACAGCTTGTTGCCGGCGGCGATGCTGAGCATCTCCTTGACGATGTCGATGCCGGTGACCATCTCCGATACCGGGTGCTCCACCTGAACACGGGTGTTCATTTCGATGAAGTAGAACCGGCCGTTCTCGTAGAGGAACTCGAAGGTGCCGGCGCCGCGGTAGCCGATGTCGATGCACGCCTGGACGCAGCGGGCGAGGACTTCCTTGCGGGCCTGCTCGTCGATGCCCGGTGCCGGAGCCTCTTCGAGGACCTTCTGGTGACGGCGCTGCAGCGAGCAGTCGCGGTCGCCCAGGTGGACGGCGTTGCCCTGGCCGTCGGACAGCACTTGCACTTCGACGTGGCGCGGGTTGGTCAGGAACTTCTCCAGGTACACCATCGGGTTGCCGAACGCTGCGCCCGCTTCGGAGCGGGTCAGTTTCGCCGAGGCGATCAGGTCTTCTTCCTGGTGCACCACGCGCATGCCGCGACCGCCGCCGCCGCCGGCGGCCTTGATGATCACCGGGTAGCCGACTTCACGGCCGATGCGCAGCGCCGTCTCTTCGTCTTCCGGCAGCGGGCCGTCGGAGCCTGGAACGGTCGGTACGCCGGCTTCGATCATCGCGTGCTTGGCCGATACCTTGTCGCCCATCAGGCGGATGGTCTCGGCTTTCGGGCCGATGAAGGCGAAGCCGGAGTTCTCGACCTGCTCGGCGAAGTCGGCGTTTTCCGCGAGGAAGCCGTAGCCTGGGTGAATGGCGGTGGCGCCGGTCACTTCAGCGGCGGCGATGATCGCCGGGATGTGCAGGTAGGAGTGCGCGGCGGAAGCCGGGCCGATGCAGACGGATTCGTCTGCCAGACCCAGGTGCATCAGCTCTTTGTCGGCCTTGGAGTAAACGGCGACGGTCTTGAT
>NZ_JBIVHR010000173.1:0-4870 GCF_044749305.1 Pseudomonas sp. NPDC089534
CTCGGCCCTGGGCATCCCGATCACCACCTACGTCAACATGATCTCCGGCCCGCGCAAGGCGCACGAACTCGACGGACCCCAGGAAGTGCATCTGGTGCTGCTCGACAACGGCCGCAGCCAGGCCTTCGCCGACAGCGAACTGCGCCAGACCCTCAACTGCATCCGCTGCGGCGCGTGCATGAACCATTGCCCGGTCTACACCCGCGTCGGCGGCCACACCTACGGCGAGGTCTACCCAGGCCCCATCGGCAAGATCATCACGCCGCACATGGTCGGCCTGGCGAAGGTGCCGGACCATCCGAGCGCATCGTCCCTGTGCGGGGCCTGCGGCGAGGTGTGCCCGGTGAAGATTCCGATCCCATCGCTGCTGCGCCGCCTGCGCGAAGAGAACGTCAAGGCGCCGGACGCGCCGAACCCGGTGATGCGCGGCCAGGGCAGCAAGTATTCGCGCAAGGAACGCTTCATCTGGAACGCCTGGGCCAAGCTCAACAGCTCGCCGGCGCTGTACCGGCTGTTCGCGTTCGCAGCCACCCGCCTGCGCGCGCTGACGCCGAACAATGTCGGCCCATGGACACAGAACCACAGCGCGCCGAAACCCGCCGCCCGCTCGTTGCACGACATGGCCCGCGAACATCTGGGCAAACAGGGAGACCGCTGATGAGCGCCAAGCAAAACATCCTCGGCAAGTTGCGCAAGAGTCTGACCGGCACCACACCGATTGCCGACAACTTCGATGTCGATCTGGTGACGCAGCCTTACACCTACACGGCCGAACAACGCATCCCGCAACTGCGCAAACTGATGGAAGCGGTGCACACCGAAATCCATCTGACCACCGGCGGCGGCTGGCCTGCCCTGCTCGCTCAGTTGCTGCGCGACCGTCAGTTACCCAGCCTGCTGATCGCACCGACCACCGCCCACGGCCAACAGATCGCACAGCACTGGTCGAACAATCCCGGCCTGCCGGTGCTCAAGGCCTACGACCGGCCGATGGAAGAATGGAAAGCCGAGCTGTTCAACGATACCCCGGCGAGCCTCACCGGCACCCTCGGCGCCATCGCCGCCACCGGCAGCCTGATCCTCTGGCCGACCCGGGAAGAGCCGCGCCTGATGAGCCTGGTGCCGACCGTGCATTTCGCCCTGCTCAAGGCCAGCCAGATCCGCGACAACTTCTATCAGGTGCAGCAGGAATTCGAATGGGCCCAGGGCATGCCGACCAACGCGCTGCTGGTGTCCGGTCCGTCGAAGACCGCCGACATCGAACAAGTGCTGGCCTACGGCGCCCACGGCCCGAAAGACCTGGTGGTGTTGATCCTGGAGGACGAATGACATTACCGGCGGCTTTCCTGCGCGATGCGCAGCAACTGATTCCGGCCGAACGCCGCTTCGACGATCCCTTGTCGACCCTGGCGTTCGGCACCGACGCGAGCTTCTACCGGCTGATCCCGAAACTGGTGGTCCGCGTCGAATCCGAAGACGAAGTGGTGGCGCTGTTGAGGCTGGCCCGCCGCGACCGGGTGCCGGTGACCTTCCGAGCCGCCGGCACCAGCCTGTCCGGCCAGGCGATCAGCGACTCGGTGCTGATCGTGCTGGGCGACAACTGGAACGGCCGCGAGATCCGCGGCCACGGTGTGCAGATCCGCCTGCAACCGGGCGTGATCGGCGCACAGGCCAACGCCTGGCTGGCGCCGTTCGGACGCAAGATCGGGCCGGATCCGGCGTCGATCAACGCCTGCAAGATCGGCGGCATCGTCGCCAACAACGCCAGCGGCATGTGCTGCGGCACTGCGCAGAACACCTATCACACCCTGGCCGGCATCCGACTGGTGCTGGCCGACGGCACGCGCCTGGACACCGAAGATGCCGCCAGCGTCGCGGCGTTTCGCGCAAGCCACGGCGAACTGCTGGAGCGTCTGGCGACACTGGGCCGCGAGACCCGCGCCAATGCCGAATTGGCTGCGCGAATCCGCCACAAATACCGTCTGAAAAATACTACCGGGCTGTCGCTCAATGCCCTGGTGGATTTCGACGAGCCTGTGGATATCTTGAGCCACCTGCTGGTCGGCTCCGAAGGCACCCTCGGCTTCATCAGCGCGGTGACCTACGACACCGTGGTCGACCACCCGAACAAGGCCTCGGCGCTGATCGTGTTCCCGGATGTGGAGACCTGCTGCAACGCCGTGACGGTGCTCAAGCGCCAACCGGTGTCCGCCGTGGAACTGCTCGACCGGCGCAGCCTGCGCTCGGTGCAGGACAAACCCGGCATGCCGGATTTCGTACAGCATCTGTCAAACAATGCCTGCGCCTTGCTGATCGAATCCCGCGCCGCGTCTTCCACATTGCTGCAGGAACAGTTGGCGCAGATCATGGCGTCGCTCAGCGGATTCCCGGTGGAAAAACAGGTCGACTTCACCGAAGACCCGACCGAAAACGCCCGGCTCTGGGCGATCCGCAAGGACACCTTTCCCGCCGTCGGCGCGGTGCGCAAGACCGGCACCACGGTGATCATCGAAGACGTGACCTTCCCGGTGGAACAACTGGCCATCGGTGTGAACCGTCTGATCGAGCTGTTCGACAAACACCGCTACGACGAGGCGATCCTTTTCGGACACGCGCTGGAAGGCAATCTGCACTTCGTCTTCACCCAAGGCTTCAACAGCGCGGAAGAAGTCGCACGCTACCAGGCGTTCATGGACGACGTGGCGCAACTGGTGGCGGTGGAGTTCGGCGGTTCGCTGAAGGCCGAGCACGGCACTGGGCGCAACATGGCGCCGTTCGTCGAACTGGAATGGGGCAGCGACGCCTACCAGTTGATGTGGCAACTCAAGCGCCTGCTCGACCCCGACGGCATCCTCAACCCGGACGTGGTGCTCAGCGAAGACCCGCAGATCCACCTCAAGCACCTCAAACCGCTGCCGGCGGCGGACGAGATCGTCGACAAGTGCATCGAATGCGGCTTCTGCGAACCGGTCTGCCCGTCGAAGGGCCTGACCCTGAGCCCGCGCCAGCGCATCGTGATCTGGCGTGACATCCAGGCGAGGAAGCGCGCCGGGATCGACACCACCGAGTTGGAAAGAGCCTACGACTACCAAGGCATCGACACCTGCGCCGCCACCGGCCTGTGCGCACAGCGCTGCCCGGTCGGCATCAATACCGGCGAGCTGGTGAAAAAGCTCCGGGGCCGACACGCCACCCATACGAAAACCGCCAACTGGATCGAAGGAAACTTCGCCACAACGCTGCAAGGCGCACGCTTCACCCTGCACGTGGCCAACGGCGCCCGCATGCTGCTCGGCGCCCCTCGGCTGGCGAAGCTGTCGGCGACGCTGACGCGTCTGTCCAAGGGGCAAGTGCCACAGTGGACGAACGCGATGCCGCAACCGGAGCGCGCCGTGCGCTTCAGCCCGGCCGTCAGCGACGAGCGCCCGCGTGTGGTGTATCTGGCGGCGTGCGTGTCGCGGGTGATGGGGCCGGCGGCGGGTGACCGGGAACAGATGTCGCTGTACGACAAAACCCGTCAGTTGCTGGAAAAGGCCGGTTATCAGGTGGTCTTCCCGGAGAATCAGGACAGCCTCTGCTGCGGCCAGCCGTTCGCCTCCAAGGGCTATGCCGAGCAGGCCGAGCACAAGCGCCAGGAACTGATCGGCGCCCTGCTCCAGGCCAGCCGCGGCGGGCTCGATCCGATCTACTGCGACACCAGTCCCTGCACCCTGCGGCTGGTGCAGGATGTCGGCGATGTTCGCCTGGACCTGTACGACCCCGTGCGCTTCATCCGTACGCATCTTCTCGACCGACTGGAGTTCACGCCCCAAGACGCACCGATTGCCGTGCACGTGACCTGCAGCACCCAGCACCTGGGCGAAAGCCAGGCGCTGATCGACCTGGCGCGCAAGTGCAGCAAGAACGTGGTCATCCCGGAAGGCATCCACTGCTGCGGCTTCGCCGGCGACAAGGGCTTCACCACGCCGGAACTCAACCGCCATTCGCTGCGCACCCTCAAGGACGCGGTGCAGCAGTGCAGCGAGGGGATCTCCACCAGCCGCACCTGTGAGATCGGCCTGACGCAGCACGGCGGCATCGACTACCACGGGCTGGTCTACCTGGTGGATCGCGTGACCCGGGCCAAACGGAGCGAAACGCCCGCCTGAAAAAAAACAGAACCCTGACGCCGACCGGCAGTCCACCGAACAAGCCCCGCAGCACGGGGCTGTTCCTTCATCCGATTGCCCGTCCTGACGGCCAGCGAAGTCTGGATCCTCAGTTCAAGGAGATTGCCATGAAACGTTCTGTGCTGTTCGGCCTGTTCGCCACTGCCTCAATGATGACCTGCACCGCGTTCGCCGCCGGCGACCTGTGCGACACCAACCTGCAAACCATCGCCAACGCCAAGGCCCAGATTCCTGCGGACATGACCGCCCGGGTGGAGGCCAGCGTCCAGCAGGCCAAGGCCTACCAGGCGCAAAACACCGACGATGGCACCAAGAAATGCATCACCGAAACCACCCAGACCCTCCAGGACATCCGCAACGCCAACAAGGACGGCAAGAGCTGATCCGTGAACGGGCCAACCTTCGGGTTGGCCTCGCCAGCGGTTTGGCGTACACTGCACATGCCTGTTGTTCAAAGAGAAATACCGAGCAACGGGTTCGGGGCCGATTAGGATTCGACGCCGGTGGCGAAACTTTAGGTGCATGCCGAGTTGGTAACAGAACTCGTAAATCCACTGTTGCAACTTCTTATAGTTGCCAATGACGACCAATACGGTGCTGCTCTCGCTGCTTAATTGCAGCTGACATGCACTCCTGGTGCCTTCGGGCCCAGCAATCATCAGGGGATGTCTGTAAACCCGAAATGAGTGTCATATAGAACA
>NZ_JBIVHR010000174.1:1717-4863 GCF_044749305.1 Pseudomonas sp. NPDC089534
GGACGGCGTTGAATGTTGATTTCTGACCTTTGTCAGATCGTTCTTTAAAAATTTGGGTATGTGATAGAAAGACTGATGAAGCACTTTCACTGGTGCGGATTCAGGCTAAGGTAAAATTTGTGAGTTGCCCGCAAGGGCGAATGCGAATTTTCGGCGAATGTCGTCTTCACAGTATAACCAGATTGCTTGGGGTTATATGGTCAAGTGAAGAAGCGCATACGGTGGATGCCTTGGCAGTCAGAGGCGATGAAAGACGTGGTAGCCTGCGATAAGCTTCGGGGAGTCGGCAAACAGACTTTGATCCGGAGATCTCTGAATGGGGGAACCCAGCCATCACAAGATGGTTATCTTGCACTGAATACATAGGTGCAAGAGGCGAACCAGGGGAACTGAAACATCTAAGTACCCTGAGGAAAAGAAATCAACCGAGATTCCCTTAGTAGTGGCGAGCGAACGGGGACTAGCCCTTAAGTGGCTTTGAGATTAGCGGAACGCTCTGGAAAGTGCGGCCATAGTGGGTGATAGCCCTGTACGCGAAAATCTCTTGGCCATGAAATCGAGTAGGACGGAGCACGAGAAACTTTGTCTGAACATGGGGGGACCATCCTCCAAGGCTAAATACTACTGACTGACCGATAGTGAACCAGTACCGTGAGGGAAAGGCGAAAAGAACCCCGGAGAGGGGAGTGAAATAGATCCTGAAACCGTATGCGTACAAGCAGTGGGAGCAGACTTCGTTCTGTGACTGCGTACCTTTTGTATAATGGGTCAGCGACTTATATTCAGTGGCGAGCTTAACCGAATAGGGGAGGCGTAGCGAAAGCGAGTCTTAATAGGGCGTTTAGTCGCTGGGTATAGACCCGAAACCGGGCGATCTATCCATGGGCAGGTTGAAGGTTAGGTAACACTGACTGGAGGACCGAACCGACTACCGTTGAAAAGTTAGCGGATGACCTGTGGATCGGAGTGAAAGGCTAATCAAGCTCGGAGATAGCTGGTTCTCCTCGAAAGCTATTTAGGTAGCGCCTCATGTATCACTCCAGGGGGTAGAGCACTGTTTCGGCTAGGGGGTCATCCCGACTTACCAAACCGATGCAAACTCCGAATACCTGGAAGTGCCGAGCATGGGAGACACACGGCGGGTGCTAACGTCCGTCGTGAAAAGGGAAACAACCCAGACCGTCAGCTAAGGTCCCAAAGTTATGGTTAAGTGGGAAACGATGTGGGAAGGCTTAGACAGCTAGGAGGTTGGCTTAGAAGCAGCCACCCTTTAAAGAAAGCGTAATAGCTCACTAGTCGAGTCGGCCTGCGCGGAAGATGTAACGGGGCTCAAACCATACACCGAAGCTACGGGTATCACGCAAGTGATGCGGTAGAGGAGCGTTCTGTAAGCCTGTGAAGGTGAGTTGAGAAGCTTGCTGGAGGTATCAGAAGTGCGAATGCTGACATGAGTAACGACAATGCGAGTGAAAAACTCGCACGCCGAAAGAC
The DNA here is from genome assembly GCF_044749305.1 of Pseudomonas sp. NPDC089534. NCBI lineage: Bacteria > Pseudomonadati > Pseudomonadota > Gammaproteobacteria > Pseudomonadales > Pseudomonadaceae > Pseudomonas > Pseudomonas sp. NPDC089534. The sequence continues at coordinate 3,209 of NZ_JBIVHR010000174.1, forward strand.
CAAGGTTTCCTGCGCAACGTTAATCGACGCAGGGTTAGTCGGTCCCTAAGGCGAGGCTGAAAAGCGTAGTCGATGGAAAACAGGTTAATATTCCTGTACTTCCGGTTATTGCGATGGAGGGACGGAGAAGGCTAGGCCAGCTTGGCGTTGGTTGTCCAAGTTTAAGGTGGTAGGCTGGAATCTTAGGTAAATCCGGGGTTCCAAGGCCGAGAGCTGATGACGAGTTGCCTTTAGGCGACGAAGTGGTTGATGCCATGCTTCCAAGAAAAGCTTCTAAGCTTCAGATAACCGGGAACCGTACCCCAAACCGACACAGGTGGTTGGGTAGAGAATACCAAGGCGCTTGAGAGAACTCGGGTGAAGGAACTAGGCAAAATGGCACCGTAACTTCGGGAGAAGGTGCGCCGGTGAGGGTGAAGCACTTGCTGCGTAAGCCCACGCCGGTCGAAGATACCAGGCCGCTGCGACTGTTTATTAAAAACACAGCACTCTGCAAACACGAAAGTGGACGTATAGGGTGTGACGCCTGCCCGGTGCCGGAAGGTTAATTGATGGGGTTAGCTAACGCGAAGCTCTTGATCGAAGCCCCGGTAAACGGCGGCCGTAACTATAACGGTCCTAAGGTAGCGAAATTCCTTGTCGGGTAAGTTCCGACCTGCACGAATGGCGTAACGATGGCGGCGCTGTCTCCACCCGAGACTCAGTGAAATTGAAATCGCTGTGAAGATGCAGTGTATCCGCGGCTAGACGGAAAGACCCCGTGAACCTTTACTATAGCTTTGCACTGGACTTTGAATTTGCTTGTGTAGGATAGGTGGGAGGCTTTGAAGCGTGGACGCCAGTCTGCGTGGAGCCATCCTTGAAATACCACCCTGGCAACTTTGAGGTTCTAACTCAGGTCCGTCATCCGGATCGAGGACAGTGTATGGTGGGTAGTTTGACTGGGGCGGTCTCCTCCTAAAGAGTAACGGAGGAGTACGAAGGTGCGCTCAGACCGGTCGGAAATCGGTCGCAGAGTATAAAGGCAAAAGCGCGCTTGACTGCGAGACAGACACGTCGAGCAGGTACGAAAGTAGGTCTTAGTGATCCGGTGGTTCTGTATGGAAGGGCCATCGCTCAACGGATAAAAGGTACTCCGGGGATAACAGGCTGATACCGCCCAAGAGTTCATATCGACGGCGGTGTTTGGCACCTCGATGTCGGCTCATCACATCCTGGGGCTGAAGCCGGTCCCAAGGGTATGGCTGTTCGCCATTTAAAGTGGTACGCGAGCTGGGTTTAGAACGTCGTGAGACAGTTCGGTCCCTATCTGCCGTGGACGTTTGAGATTTGAGAGGGGCTGCTCCTAGTACGAGAGGACCGGAGTGGACGAACCTCTGGTGTTCCGGTTGTCACGCCAGTGGCATTGCCGGGTAGCTATGTTCGGAAAAGATAACCGCTGAAAGCATCTAAGCGGGAAACTTGCCTCAAGATGAGATCTCACTGGAGCCTTGAGCTCCCTGAAGGGCCGTCGAAGACTACGACGTTGATAGGTCGGGTGTGTAAGCGCTGTGAGGCGTTGAGCTAACCGATACTAATTGCCCGTGAGGCTTGACCATATAACACCCAAGCAATTTGCGAACCCGGAAGGGGCCAGATTGCGGTGTGTGGAGACG
>NZ_JBIVHR010000175.1:0-4772 GCF_044749305.1 Pseudomonas sp. NPDC089534
TCATGATCTTAATCCCGTTCCTTATCTTTGACCTGGTTGTCGCGAGCGTGCTGTTGGCGATGGGTATGATGATGCTTTCGCCGCTGATCATTTCCCTTCCGTTCAAAATCATGCTGTTCGTGCTGGTCGATGGCTGGGCGCTGATCATCGGCACGCTGGCCAGCAGTTTCGGAGGTGTATCGCCATGACGCCTGAAGTTGCGGTCGACATCTTTCGCGAGGCCCTGTGGCTGACCACCATGATGGTCGCGATCCTGGTGGTGCCGAGTCTGCTGGTGGGGCTTCTGGTGTCGATGTTCCAGGCGGCGACGCAGATCAACGAACAGACGCTGAGCTTCCTGCCGCGCCTGCTGGTGATGCTGGTCACCTTGATCGTCGCCGGCCCTTGGCTGGTGCAGACGTTCATGGAATACATCACTCAGCTGTACAAAAACATTCCGCTGGTCATCGGCTGAGCCATGTCGTCGCTGCTTCAGTTGACGGACACCCAGATCAGCACCTGGGTGGCGACGTTCATGCTGCCGCTGTTCCGCATCGGTTCGATGCTGATGGTGATGCCGGTGTTCGGCACCACCCTTGTGCCCAGGCGCATCCGTCTCTACCTGGCGTTGGCGATCACCGTCGTGATCTCGCCGAACCTGCCGCCGATGCCGGCGGTCAGTCCGCTGGACCTTGGCGGTCTGCTGATGATCGCCGAGCAGATCCTGGTCGGTGCGGTGCTGGGCTTCTCCCTGCAATTGTTCTTTCAGGCGTTCGTGGTGGCGGGGCAGATCGTCGCCATTCAGATGGGCATGGGTTTCGCCTCGATGATCGACCCCACCAACGGCGTGTCGGTGGCGGTGATCGGGCAGTTCTTCACCATGCTGGTGACCTTGCTGTTCCTGGCGATGAACGGCCACCTGGTGGTGTTCGAAGTCCTGACGGAAAGCTTCACCACGCTGCCGGTCGGCGGTGGGCTGATGACCGCCCACTACTGGGAGCTGGCCGGCAAGCTCGGCTGGGTGCTCGGCGCGGCGCTGTTGCTGGTGCTGCCGGCGGTCACGGCGCTGCTGGTGGTCAACATCGCGTTCGGCATCATGACCCGGGCGGCGCCGCAGCTGAACATCTTCTCCATCGGCTTTCCGCTGACCCTGGTGCTCGGCCTGTTCATCGTCTGGGTGGGCCTGGCGGATATCCTCAATCAGTATCAACCGCTGGCCGCCGAGTCCTTGCAGTTGCTGCGCGAACTGGCACGGGCGCGTTGAGCCATGGCTGAGAGCGAGAGCGGTCAGGACAAGACGGAAGACCCCACGGAGAAGCGCAAGAAGGATTCCCGTGAGAAGGGCGAGATCGCGCGCTCCAAGGAGCTCAACACCCTGGCGATCATGCTCGCCGGCTCCGCCGCGCTGCTGATCTTCGGCGGCATGCTGGCCGAGGATCTGATGGAACTGATGCGGGTGAACTTCACGCTGTCGCGGGAAGTGATCATGGATCAGGGTTCCATGGGCCGGTTCCTGATGAGCTCGGGGCTGATGGCCCTGCTGGCGATCCAGCCGATCATGATCACCTTGCTGCTCGCCGCGCTGCTGGGGCCGATCGCGCTCGGCGGCTGGCTGTTCGCCGCCGGCTCCATGGCGCCCAAGTTCAGCCGGATGAATCCGCTGTCCGGCATCAAGCGCATGTTCTCGGCCAAGTCCGTGGTCGAGCTGCTCAAGGCGCTGGCCAAGTTCCTGATCACCCTGGCGGTGGCGCTGGTGGTGCTGTCCGGCGACGTCGACGACCTGCTGCGCATCGCCCACGAACCGCTCGAGAAGGCGATCATCCACAGCGTGCTGCTGGTGGGCTGGAGCACCTTGTGGATGGCTTGCGGGCTGATCGTCATTGCGGCGGTCGACGTGCCGGTGCAGATTTGGGAGAGCATCAAGAAGCTCAAGATGACCAAGCAGGAGGTGCGCGACGAGCACAAGGACCAAGAGGGCCGGCCGGAGGTCAAGCAACGCATCCGCCAGGTGCAGCGCGAGATGTCCCAGCGGCGGATGATGGCGGCCATTCCCCAGGCCGACGTGGTCATCACCAACCCGACCCACTACGCCGTGGCGCTCAAGTACGACGCCGACAAGGGCGGCGCGCCGGTGCTGCTGGCCAAGGGCACCGACTTCCTGGCGCTGAAGATCCGCGAGATCGCCACGGCCAACGAGATCATGCTGCTCGAATCGCCGGCCCTGGCGCGTTCGATCTACCACTCCACCGAGCTGGAAGAAGAAATCCCCGGTGGTCTGTACCTGGCGGTCGCTCAGGTATTGGCCTACGTCTACCAGATCCGCCAGTACCGCGCCGGCAAGGGCAAGCGCCCGGATCCGCTCAAGGACGATCTGCCGATTCCGCCGGATCTGCGGCGCGATTCCTGAATTGGCCCTGCGGCGCCTTGACGGGCGCCATCGCCAGCAGGCTGGCTCCCACAGGAGGCGTTCCCCGCAGAACCTTGTGGGAGCGAGCCTGCTCGCGATGGCGGTGGTGTGTTCGGCCTCTTGGTTTCAGGCGGGTCGCCATTGTCCGCAGGGCATGCGGAAAATCGACTGATAAACCCTTCTGTTTCAATCCCCGGCAAAAGTTGGAAGGCTTTTTGCAGTAGCCGCCGTGCGCCCGCTTCGGGCGTCAAAAGTTTGCTTGAAAGGAACGGGGAAAACCGGTGGATCGCTCTCAGTTAATCAACAGTGCCCGCAGCAACCTGTCGGAGCTCAGCCGGGGCAATCTGGGTGTGCCGCTGTTGCTGCTGGTCATGTTGGCGATGATGATGTTGCCGGTGCCGCCGTTCCTGCTGGACGTGTTCTTCACCTTCAACATCGCCCTGTCCATCGTCGTGCTGCTGGTGTGCGTGTACGCCTTGCGTCCGCTGGATTTCGCGGTGTTCCCGACCATTCTGCTGGTGGCGACGCTGCTGCGCCTGGCGCTGAACGTGGCGTCGACGCGGGTGGTGATGCTTCACGGCCAGGACGGCCATGCCGCCGCCGGCAAGGTGATCCAGGCCTTCGGCGAGGTGGTGATCGGCGGCAACTACGTGGTCGGCATCGTGGTGTTCGCGATCCTGATGATCATCAACTTCGTCGTGGTCACCAAGGGCGCCGGGCGGATTTCCGAGGTGAGCGCGCGTTTCACCCTCGATGCGATGCCCGGCAAGCAGATGGCGATCGACGCCGACCTCAACGCCGGCCTGATCGACCAGAACCAGGCCAAGGCCCGTCGCGCCGAGGTGGCCCAGGAGGCCGAGTTCTACGGCTCGATGGACGGTGCCAGCAAATTCGTGCGCGGTGACGCCATCGCCGGTCTGCTGATCCTGTTCATCAACCTGATCGGCGGCATGGCCGTCGGCATCTTCCAGCACAACATGACCTTCGCCGACGCCGGCAAGGTGTACGCCCTGCTGACCATCGGTGACGGTTTGGTGGCGCAATTGCCATCACTGCTGCTGTCCACCGCCGCCGCGATCATGGTGACCCGTGCTTCGGGCTCCGAAGACATGGGCAAGCAGATCAACCGTCAGATGTTCGCCTCGCCCAAGGCGCTGGCCGTCGCTGCCGGCCTGATGGCGATCATGGGCCTGGTGCCGGGCATGCCGCACGTTTCGTTCCTGACCATGGCGGCCCTGGCGGCCGGTGGCGCCTACCTGTTCTGGAAAAAGCAGAACGTGGCCAAGGTGCAGGCGCTGGAGGAGGTCCAGCGCCAGCAGGAGCTGCTGCCGTCGCCGGCCCGTGCCATGGAGACCAAGGAGCTGGGCTGGGACGACGTGACGCCGATCGACATGATCGGCCTGGAAGTCGGCTACCGCCTGATCCCGTTGGTGGACCGCAATCAGGGCGGACAGCTGCTGGCGCGGATCAAGGGCGTGCGCAAGAAACTTTCCCAGGATCTGGGCTTCCTGATGCCCACCGTGCATATCCGCGACAACCTCGACCTGGCGCCGAGCGCCTATCGCTTGACCCTCATGGGCGTGATCCTCGCCGAGGCCGAGATCTACCCGGAGCGCGAATTGGCGATCAACCCGGGGCAGGTCTACGGCTCGCTCAACGGCATCACCGCCAAAGATCCGGCTTTCGGGCTCGAAGCGGTGTGGATCGAAGTCAGCCAGCGCGCCCAGGCGCAGTCGCTCGGCTACACCGTGGTCGATGCCAGTACCGTGGTGGCGACCCACCTGAACCAGATTCTGTACAAGCACTCCAGCGAGCTGATCGGCCACGAGGAAGTGCAGCAACTGATGACCTTGCTGGCCAAGAGCTCGCCGAAGCTGGCCGAGGAGCTGGTTCCGGGGGTCGTCACGCTGTCGCAGCTGCTCAAGGTGCTGCAGGCGCTGCTGGCCGAACACGTGCCGGTGCGCGACATCCGCAGCATCGCCGAAGCGATCGCCAACAACGCCGCCAAGAGTCAAGATACCGCCGCGCTGGTGGCGGCCGTGCGGGTCGGCGTATCCCGCGCCATCGTCCAAAGCATTGTAGGCACTGAGTCCGAGCTGCCTGTGATCACCTTGGAGCCAAGGTTGGAACAAATTTTGCTCAATAGTCTGCAAAAGGCAGGACAAGGCTCGGAAGAGGGTGTTCTGCTGGAGCCGAGCATGGCCGAGAAGCTGCAGCGTTCGCTGATCGAAGCGGCCCAGCGTCAGGAAATGCAAGGCCAACCGGTGATCCTGCTGGTGGCAGGCCCGGTTCGCGCGATGCTCTCGCGCTTCGGTCGCCTGGCAGTTCCCGGACTGCATGTGCTGGCCTACCAGGAAATTCCGGACAACAAGCAAGTGACCATCGT
>NZ_JBIVHR010000176.1:0-4668 GCF_044749305.1 Pseudomonas sp. NPDC089534
ACACAATCAGAAACACAATTAAACTAAACGACTCAAAACATATCAAACCCGGACTAAGGTAAAGAAACGCGCCGCTGAGACCTAAAAGCAGTCCGCAGAAAACGGCGACGATGGACCAACCGAAAAATTTCAGCAGACGAATCAAGGCTTTTGGACATCCAGGGCAAAGAATGAAATTGGCGACGGGCTTGCGGTGACATTCACGGACGGCCCGCGCTGGCGGTAAAAGCGGAAAAAATCGCTGGGCATTATAAGCACTTTTCCGCTGGGGGCGTCATTTGCGCTTCTGTCAAGACGGGGCGAGGGAACGCAATGCGCATAACGGAGTCCGTAAGTCACGGATAGTCATAGGGATTGGGCAGTGCCAGGACTCTTCAACAAAAAGGCCAGCACGCTGCTGGGGATCGACATCAGCTCCACGTCGGTGAAGCTGCTGGAACTGAGCCGCCAGGGCGAGCGCTACCGGGTCGAGGCCTATGCGGTGGAGCCGTTGCCGGCGAACGCCGTGGTCGAAAAGAACATCGCCGAACTCGAAGGCGTCGGGCATGCCTTGTCCAGGGTGCTGGCCAAGGCGCGCACGGGGCTTCGGGGCGTCGCGGTGGCGGTGGCCGGCTCGGCGGTGATCACCAAGGTCATCGAGATGGACGCCGGGCTGTCCGACGACGAGATGGAGAACCAGCTCCGGATCGAGGCCGACCAGTACATCCCCTATCCGCTGGACGAAGTCGCCATCGATTTCGAGGTGCAGGGCGTGTCGCCGCGCAACGCCGAACGGGTCAACGTGCTGCTGGCCGCCTGCCGCAAGGAGAACGTCGAGGTCCGGGAGGCGGCCCTGGCCCTGGCCGGGCTCACGGCGCGGGTGGTGGACGTCGAGGCCTACGCGCTGGAGCGCTCGTTCAGCCTGCTCGCCTCCCAGCTGGCGGACTCCCAGGAGCGCCTGACGGTCGCGGTGGTCGACATCGGCGCGACCATGACCACCCTGAGCGTCCTGCACAACGGCCGCATCATCTATACCCGCGAGCAACTGTTCGGCGGGCGTCAGCTGACCGAGGAGATCCAGCGCCGCTATGGCCTGACCTTCGAGCAGGCGGGGCTTGCGAAGAAGCAGGGCGGCCTGCCGGACGACTATGTCGGCGAAGTGCTCCAGCCGTTCCGCGAGGCGCTCGTGCAGCAGGTGTCTCGCTCGCTGCAGTTCTTCTTCGCATCCGGCCAGTACAACGCGGTCGACCACATCCTGCTGGCCGGCGGCACGGCGTCGGTGCCGGGGCTCGACAGCCTGATCGAGCAGCGCCTGGGCACGCCGACCCAGGTCGCCAATCCGTTCACCGACATGGCCTTGAGCGGCAAGGTCAACGCCGGGGCCCTGGCCAGTGACGCACCGGCCCTGATGATCGCCTGCGGGCTCGCGCTGAGGAGTTTCGACTGATGGCGCGGATCAACCTTCTGCCCTGGCGTGAGGAGCGGCGCGAAGAGCGGCGCAAGCGTTTTCTGCTGGCGTTGACCGGCGTGGTGGTCGGTTCGGTCGGGGTGGTGCTGATCGCCGACCAGATCATCGGCGCGGCGATCGAACGGCAAACGTCTCGCAACGAGTACATCGGCAAGCAGATCGCGGTGGTCGACGAGCGGATCAAACAGATCAGCGAACTCAAGGCCCGTCGCCAGCAACTGGTGGAGCGCATGCGCATCATCCAGGACCTGCAGGGCAACCGGCAGGTCAGCGGGCGGATCTTCGATCAGCTCGCCCGGACACTGCCTGACGGGGTGTACTTCACCGACGTGAAAATGGTCGGCAAGACCTTGTCGATCAGCGGTGCGGCGGAGTCGAACAACCGCGTCTCCGACCTGATGCGCAACCTCGACGCCTCCGACTGGTTCGATGCGCCGAGCCTCAATGAAGTGAAGGCGACCACCGCCGGGCAACTGGATCAGGCCAACACCTTTCAGCTGACCGTTCGCCAGACCCGGCCCAGGATGGCGGAGGACGACCAATGAAACCGTCCGAATGGCTCGGAAGCCTGCGCAGCATCGACTTCAACGACCTGGACACCGGCAACATCGGCTCCTGGCCGACGGCGGTGAAGGGGCTGGCCGGTGCGCTGCTGATGGTGCTGGTGCTGGCGCTCGGCTACAACTTCTTCATCAGCGACCTGGAGAGCCAGCTCGAGCTCAAGCGCGAGGAAGAGGCCACGCTGAAGGAACAGTTCGCGACCAAGGCGCACATGGCGGCCAACCTCGAGCTGTACACCCAGCAGATGAAAGAGATGGAAAACTCCTTCGGCGTGCTGCTGCGTCAACTGCCCAGCGACACCGAGGTGCCGGGCCTGCTGGAGGACATCACCCGGACGGGGCTCGGCAGCGGGCTCGAATTCGAGGAGATCAAGCTGCTGCCGGAGGTGACCCAGCAGTTCTACATCGAGCTGCCGATCCAGATCACCGTCACCGGCGGCTATCACGACCTGGCGACCTTCGTCAGCGGCGTGGCCGGCTTGCCGCGGATCGTCACCCTGCACGACTTCGAGCTCGCACCGGCAAGCCCCGAAGGCGGTTCGAAGCTGCGCATGAGCATCCTGGCCAAGACCTACCGCTACAACGACAAGGGACAGCCGCAAGACAAGGGGCCGACGCCATGAGCCCGATCCGGTGTTTCATTCCGCTTGCCCTGGCATTGGGGCTGGGTGGCTGCGGGGGTGGCGACTTCAGCGACCTCGACGCGTACATGAATGAGATCCGCCAGCGTCCGCCCGGCAAGATCGAACCCACTCCGGTCTTCCATGCCTATCCGACCTTCACCTACAGCGCGGCGAGCCTGCGCAGTCCGTTCTCCCGCCAGGTGCGGGTCGATCTGGCGGGGCAGAGGCACGGTTCGCGCAATGTCAGGCCCGACCCCAACCGGGCCAAGCAGTACCTCGAAGGTTTCAACATCGAGCAGTTCGAGATGGTCGGCACGATTTCCAACGCCTCCGGCTCCTTCGCGCTGCTGCGCGGGGCGGGCGGGGTGCATCGGCTGAAGGTCGGCGATTACCTGGGGCGCAACGACGGGCGCATCGTCGCCATCAGCGCCTCCCAGGTCGATGTGGTCGAGATCGTGCCCGATGGCGAGGGCGCCTGGCTGGAGCGGCCGCGCACCATTCCTTTGAAAGAGCACTCATAGTGGAAGTCGAACAATGAACAGGATTTTCGTAACCCTCGGTCTTTCGCTATGGATAGCGCTGCTGTCGCCGACGGTCGATGCAGCCAGCCTCAAGGCGCTGGACGTGGCGGCGTTGCCGGGCGACCGGGTCGAGCTGAAACTCTCGTTCGACGGCCCGCCGCCGCAGCCGAAGGGGTACACCACCGACTCGCCGGCGCGGATCGCCCTCGATCTGCCGGGCGTTTCCAGCCAGTTGGCGAACAAGACCCGCGACCTGGGCAGCGGCAACGCGCGAACGGCCACGGTGGTCGAGGCCAAGGACCGGACGCGGATGATCATCAGCCTGACCCAGCTGGTGCCCTACGACACCCGCGTCGAGGGCAACACGCTGTTCGTGGTGGTCGGCCAGGGCGCCCGCAAGTCGCCTCCCCGGGCGGCGGCGGTCGCGCCGCGTTCCGTGCCTGCCGCAGCGCCGGCCAAGGCGTTCGCCCCGACGGCCAGGGCCATCCGCGGCGTGGACTTCCAGCGCGGCTCGGCGGGCGAGGGCAACGTGGTCATCGACCTGTCCGACCCCGGCATCGCGCCGGACATCCAGGAGCGCGACGGCAAGGTCGTCCTCAACTTCACCCGTACCCAGTTGCCCGAGCCGCTGCGGGTGCGCCTTGACGTCAAGGATTTCGCCACGCCGGTGCAGTTCGTCAACTCCAGCGTCAGCGGCGACCGGGCGACGGTCACCGTCGAGCCTGTCGGCACCTACGAGTATTCCACCTACCAGACCGACAACAAGCTGACCGTCAGCATCCGGCCGATGACGGTCGACGACCTGCAGAAGCGCAACAGCGACCGCAACAGCTACAGCGGCGAGAAGCTGTCGCTGAACTTCCAGGACATCGACGTGCGCTCGGTGCTGCAGTTGATCGCTGACTTCACCAACCTCAACCTGGTGGCCAGCGACACGGTGCAGGGCGGGATCACCCTGCGCCTGCAGAACGTGCCGTGGGATCAGGCGCTGGATCTGGTGCTCAAGACCAAGGGGCTGGACAAGCGCAAGATCGGCAACGTGCTGCTGGTGGCGCCGGCTGACGAGATCGCCGCCCGCGAGCGGCAGGAACTCGAGTCGCAGAAGCAGATCGCCGAACTGGCGCCGCTGCGCCGCGAGCTGCTGCAGGTCAACTACGCCAAGGCGGCGGACATCGCCAAGCTGTTCCAGTCGGTGACCAGCGCCGAGGCGAAGGTCGACGAACGTGGCTCGATCACCGTCGATGAGCGCACCAACAACATCATTGCCTACCAGACCCAGGACCGCCTCGACGAACTGCGGCGGATCGTGGCGCAACTGGACATCCCGGTGCGCCAGGTGATGATCGAGGCGCGGATCGTCGAGGCCAACGTCGATTACGACAAGAGCCTGGGCGTGCGCTGGGGCGGTTCGATCCGGAACAAGGGCAACTGGAACACCTCCGGCGTCAGCAACGGATCGTCGACCACCATCGGCACGCCGGGCAGCACCAGCACCAATACGCCGTTCGTCGACATGG
>NZ_JBIVHR010000177.1:0-4533 GCF_044749305.1 Pseudomonas sp. NPDC089534
GACTACGGCAACAACATCCGCCAGATGGCCCAGGAAGAGGGCGTGGCGAACGCCTTCGACTTCCCCGGTTTCGTGCCGGCCTACATCCGTCCGCTGTTCTGCCGCGGCATCGGCCCGTTCCGCTGGGCGGCGCTGTCGGGCGATCCGCAGGACATCTACAAGACCGACGCCAAGGTCAAGGAACTGATCCCGGACGACGCGCACCTGCACAACTGGCTGGACATGGCGCGCGAGCGCATCAGCTTCCAGGGCCTGCCGGCGCGCATCTGCTGGGTCGGCCTGGGCCTGCGCGCCAAGCTCGGCCTGGCGTTCAACGAGATGGTGCGCAGCGGCGAGCTGTCGGCGCCGATCGTGATCGGCCGCGACCACCTGGACTCCGGCTCGGTGTCGAGCCCGAACCGCGAGACCGAATCGATGCAGGACGGCTCCGACGCCGTGTCCGACTGGCCGCTGCTCAACGCCCTGCTCAACACCGCGAGCGGCGCGACCTGGGTGTCGCTGCACCACGGCGGCGGAGTGGGCATGGGCTTCTCGCAGCACTCGGGGATGGTGATCGTCTGCGACGGCACCGACGAGGCGGCCGAGCGGATCGCCCGCGTGCTGCACAACGACCCGGGCACCGGGGTGATGCGTCACGCCGATGCCGGTTACCAGATTGCGATCGACTGCGCCAAGGAGCAGGGCCTGAACCTGCCGATGATCACCTCAGCTAAAGGAGCTTGAGCATGACTGCACTGAACCTGACCCCCGGCCAACTGACCCTGGCCCAACTGCGTGACGTCTACCAGAACCCGGTCACGCTGACCCTCGACGACAGCGCCTCGGCGCAGATCGACGCCAGCGTCGCCTGCGTCGAGCGGATCATCGCCGAGAACCGCACCGCCTACGGCATCAACACCGGCTTCGGCCTGCTGGCCTCGACCCGCATCGCCAGCGCGGACCTTGAGAACCTGCAGCGCTCCCTGGTGCTGTCCCACGCCGCCGGCGTCGGCGAGCCGGTCAGCGACGCGCTGTGCCGCCTGATCATGGTGCTCAAGGTCAACAGCCTGAGCCGCGGCTTCTCCGGCATCCGCCGGCAGGTGATCGACGCGCTGATCGCGCTGGTCAACGCCGAGGTCTACCCGCACATCCCGCTCAAGGGTTCGGTCGGCGCCTCCGGCGACCTCGCGCCGCTGGCGCACATGTCGCTGGTGCTGCTGGGCGAGGGCAAGGCGCGCCACAAGGGCGAATGGCTGCCGGCCACCGAGGCGCTGAAGGTCGCCGGCCTCAAGCCGCTGACCCTGGCGGCGAAGGAGGGCCTGGCGCTGCTCAACGGCACCCAGGTGTCCACCGCGTTCGCCCTGCGCGGCCTGTTCGAGGGCGAGGACCTGTTCGCCGGCGCGCTGGCCGTGGGCGGCCTGACCGTCGAGGCGGTGCTCGGCTCGCGTTCGCCGTTCGATGCGCGCATCCACGCCGCCCGCGGCCAGAAGGGCCAGATCGACGCGGCCGCGGCGTACCGCCACCTGCTGGGCGAGCGCAGCGAGGTGTCCGATTCGCACCAGAACTGCGAGAAGGTGCAGGACCCGTACTCCCTGCGCTGCCAGCCGCAGGTCATGGGCGCGTGCCTGACCCAGTTCCGCCAGGCCGCCGAGGTGCTGGCGGTCGAAGCCAACGCGGTGTCCGACAACCCGCTGGTGTTCGCCGCCGAGGGCGACGTGATCTCCGGCGGCAACTTCCACGCCGAGCCGGTGGCCATGGCCGCCGACAACATGGCCCTGGCCATCGCCGAGATCGGCTCGCTGAGCGAGCGGCGCATCTCGCTGATGATGGACAAGCACATGTCGCAGTTGCCGCCGTTCCTGGTGGCCAACGGCGGGGTGAACTCCGGCTTCATGATCGCCCAGGTGACCGCCGCGGCGCTGGCCAGCGAGAACAAGGCGCTGTCCCATCCGCACTCGGTGGACAGCCTGCCGACTTCCGCCAACCAGGAAGACCATGTGTCGATGGCCCCGGCCGCCGGCAAGCGCCTGTGGGAAATGGCCGAGAACACCCGCGGGATCCTCGCGGTGGAATGGCTGGCGGCGGCCCAGGGGCTGGACCTGCGCGACGGCCTGAAAAGCTCGCCGGCGCTGGAGCAGGCCCGCGCGGCCCTGCGTGCCGAGGTGCCGTTCTACGAGAAGGACCGCTTCTTCGCGCCGGACATCGATGCGGCGACCGGGCTGCTGGCCTCGCGGTGCCTGAGCGCGCTGGTGCCGGCGAAGTTGCTGCCGAGCCTGTAAGGCCTCATCGCCAGCAGGCTGGCTCCCACAAGGGATTGTGCAGGATCTGTAGAAGCCAGCAGGCTGGCTCCCACAAGGGCTCATGCATGACCTGTAGGAGCCAGCAGGTGGCCCTTACAAGAGACTGTGCAAGATTTGGTGAGGGCCAGCAGATTGGCCCTCACCAGGGATCGCGCAACACCTGTGGGAGCCAGCCTGCTGGCGATTCGATTTTGAAAGCGGAGGAGCCTGGAGGGATCAACTCTCCCTGTGGGCGCCATTGACCGGAAGACGGCTGCCCAGACGGTAGCGCGACGACGGGTGGACCAGGCGCACATAGGTGACGATCTTGCCCTGGTTCCAGGTCCGGCGCATGAGCACCAGGCAGGGCTCGTTGTCATCGATCTGCATGTATTTGCTCTCGTCGCCGCTGGGGTGGCTGGCCTCGACGATGTGCTCCATCTCGTCCGGCCGGATGACCTGCAACAGATACCGGGCCGGTTGCAGACCTTCGCCGAACTCCTGCTGCAAAAATTCCGGCACCATCTCCGGGTTGACGTAGCGATCCTCCAGCTGCACCGGCACGCCTTCTTCGCTGTGCACACAGATCAAATGAAACACCGACGCCCCTGTAGGCAACGCCAGCGCGGCGGCCACCTGCATCGAGGCGGCCTCGCGTCCCAGGTGCAGCACCTTGCACGTGTAGCTGTGCCCCCGGGCGATGATTTCGTCGGCGATGTTGGTGATGCGCAGCAGGTTCGACTGCGGCTTGCTCTCGGCCACGAACGTCCCGACCCCCGAGATCCGCACCAGGTGGCCTTCGTCGGCCAGTTCGCGCAGGGCACGGTTGACCGTCATGCGCGACATGCCCAGTTCCTGCACCAGTTGATGCTCGGAAGGGATCAGGTCGCCGGGTTTCCAGACCCCGGCGCGAAGCTTGCCTTGCACGAAATCCTTCGCGCGTTGGTAGCGCGCTTGCGGCGCATTCTTAATCATCAGTCAATCAATCCGAATCTCTTCCCCGGCAAAGGCGCTTGCCCGGTCTTGGCGACAAAGCCGCTATCCTCACAGCTTAGGAGGGACAGCCGCAAGTGCCGGGCGCATTCAATGGCGTGTCGAGGCTGGATTGACTGGCGCTTCACCTCAGCGGGGCGTTTGCTCGACCGCTTTCAGGATGATCCCGGCCACCGCCTCAGGTTCCGACAGGTGCGGCACGTGGTCTGCCGGCAACCGGGTGACCTGCGCCGCCATCTTCTTCGCCATCGCGGCCTGAAGTTCCGGCTGGATCATGCGGTCCTGCTCGCTGAGCAAGTACCAGGAGGGCCGGGTCGTCCACGCCGCCGTCGAGGCTTTCTGCTCGAAGCTGGAGCCCCGGATCGGCGTCTGGGTGGCGATCATCAACCGGGTCTGGTCGCTGGCGACATGCTGGGCCAGGTGCTGTTCGATGCCTTCCGGCGTCAGGGTCAGGAAACCTTCCTTGTCCGCGACGACATGGGTGAGGCCTGACGGGGTCGGGTAACCCTTCGACAGATCTGCCACCGATTCACCCGCCGACGGCGCGAATGCGGCGATGTACACCAGCGACTTCACTTTCTCGTGCTGGCCGGCCTGGGTGATGACCATCCCGCCCCACGAGTGGCCGACCAGCACCACCGGGCCGCTCTGGGCGTCCAGTGTGCGGCGGGTGGCCGCGACATCATCCTCAAGCGAGGTCAGCGGGTTCTGCACGGACACCACGTTGAGCCCCTTGGCTTGCAGCAGCGGGATCACTTTGTTCCAGGTCGAACCGTCGGCGAAGGCCCCGTGCACCAGCACCACGGTCGGTTTCACCTGTGCGGTCGGCGTGGCCGCGGAGGCGGCGGAAGCGATACCGACCGTTGCGGCCAGTAGTGCGGTTTTCATGATCGATTTCACGGCTTTTCACCTCGTCAGTGAGACTGCGCAGCACGTTCGGCTGCGAACGCGCTCACTGTACGGTTGAACTATTTTGCTTAAAATCGATGTTTTGTTTGATGACTTGAAACGGAACGAACCTAATGGATCGCTTGACGTGCATGCGTACCTTTGTGAAGACGGTCGAGGCCGGCTCCATTTCCGCCGCGGCGGTTCAGCTCGGTTTGTCCTCTCAGGTGGCGGGCAAGCAGATCCGCGCGCTCGAGGACAGCCTGGGCACCCAGCTCCTGAGCCGCACGACCCGCAGCCAGAACCTGACCGACAGCGGGCAAGTGTTCTACGAGCGCGCAAAGATCATCCTGGACGAAATGGAGCAGGCGGAGGCGCTGATGGCCGAGTCGCG
>NZ_JBIVHR010000178.1:0-4524 GCF_044749305.1 Pseudomonas sp. NPDC089534
CTGATGGCTGGTTTGCGCGAGGCTATACAACAGGGTAAATTGGCCGCCTTTGTCGATGCCTTCTACGCCAAGCGCGGACTTCCCGTGCCGCCCTTGGACTGAGTTTTCTGACCCCAAGATTCAACATTTGCAACTGGAGTGCTAAATGAGCTTTTTTATCTCTAACGCCATGGCCGACGCGGCTGCACCGGCAGCAGCGCCAATGGGCGGCGGCTTCGAGTGGATTTTCCTGGTCGGCTTCCTGGTCATCTTCTACCTGATGATCTGGCGTCCGCAGGCCAAGCGCGCCAAAGAGCAGAAAAACCTGCTGAACAGCCTGCAGAAGGGTGACGAAGTGGTCACCACCGGCGGCATCGCCGGCAAGATCACCAAAGTGGCCGACGATTTCGTGGTGCTGGAAGTGTCCGACACCGTGGAAATGAAGTTCCAGAAGGGCGCGATCGCCGCCACGCTGCCAAAAGGCACGCTCAAAGCGATCTAAGTTTCAACTTCTACTCAATCGACGGGGCGCGCAAGGCGCCCCGCGTCATAGCGGGCGGCGTGATGCTGAACAAATATCCTCTGTGGAAATACATTCTGATCCTGGCGGTGCTGGCGATCGGTCTGATTTATTCCGCTCCCAATCTGTACCCCGATGACCCGGCCATTCAGATCAGCGGCGCCAGTACGGCCCTGCAGGTCAACCAGGCCGACCTGGATCGTGCAGGTACTGCGCTCAAGGAGTCCGGGATCGCCGTCAAGGCCGCGAGCCTGTCTGCGAACGGCAAGGGCGGCCTGATCCGCCTGACCAAGGCTGAAGACCAGCTGCCGGCCAAGGACGTGGTGCGCAAGGCATTGGGTGACGACTACGTCGTTGCGCTGAACCTGGCCCAGACCACCCCGCAGTGGCTGCGCAACCTGGCTGCGCACCCGATGAAGCTGGGCCTTGACCTGTCCGGCGGCGTGCACTTCCTGCTGGAAGTGGACATGGACAAAGCCATCGACGCTCGCCTGAAAATCTACGAAGGCGAAGTCAAGAGCCTGCTTCGCAAAGAGAAGCTGCGCTACCGCAGCCTGCCGCAACTGGGCGGCGCCATCCAGCTGGGCTTCAGCGACGATGCGTCCCGCGAACAGGCCCGCGCGCTGATCCGCAAGAGCTTCAACGATTTCGACATTGTTCCGGCCGACCTCAACGGCCAGCCGGTGCTGCGTCTGGCGATGACCCCGGCCAAGCTGGTGGAAATCCGCGAATACTCCATCAAGCAGAACCTGACCACGGTGCGTAACCGCGTCAACGAGCTGGGTGTTGCCGAACCGATCGTCCAGCGTCAGGGCGCCAACCGTATCGTGGTTGAGCTGCCGGGCGTGCAGGACACCGCCGAAGCCAAGCGGATCCTGGGCAAGACGGCCAACCTCGAGTTCCGTCTGGCCGCCGAGCCGGGTGCTTCGAAAGCCACTTCCGAGACCTTCGAGTTCCGCGAGGGCAAGCGTCCTCCGGCACAGATCGAGCGCAGCCTGATCATCACCGGTGACCAGGTGACCGACGCCAAGGCCGGTTTCGGCGAACACGGCACCCCTGAAGTGAACATCCGCCTGGACGGTCACGGCGGCGAGCTGATGAGCCGTGCGACCCGCAGCAACGTCGGCCGCAGCATGGCGGTGATCTTCATCGAGCAGCGTCCGGTCACCACCTACACCAAGCAGGTGGTCGACGGCGTCGAGAAAGACGTGGCGGTGCAGTCCTTCAAGGAAGAGAAGAAGATCATCAGCCTGGCGACCATCCAGTCGCCGCTGGGCGCGCAGTTCCGCATCACCGGCCTGAACGGCCAGGGCGAGTCGTCCGAGCTGGCGCTGCTGCTGCGTGCCGGCGGCCTGGCCGCACCGATGTACTTCGCCGAAGAGCGCACCATCGGCCCGAGCCTGGGCGCGGACAACATCACCAAGGGCATCGACGCTTCTCTGTGGGGCATGCTGTTCGTCTCGCTGTTCATCATCGCCATCTACCGGTTCTTCGGCCTGATCGCCACCGTCGCGCTGGCCGTGAACATGGTGATGCTGCTGGCGCTGATGTCGCTGCTGGGTGCGACGCTGACCCTGCCGGGCATCGCCGGCATCGTGTTGACCATGGGCATGGCGGTCGACGCCAACGTGCTGATCTTCTCGCGGATCCGCGAAGAGATCGCCGCCGGCATGACCGTGCAGCGCGCCATCAACGAAGGCTTCGGCCGGGCGTTCACCGCGATCCTCGACGCCAACCTGACCACCTTGCTGGTCGGCGGCATCCTCTTCGCCATGGGCACCGGCCCGGTGAAGGGCTTTGCGGTGACCATGTCCCTCGGGATCTTTACCTCGATGTTCACGGCCATCATGGTGACCCGCGCGATGGTCAACCTGATCTTCGGCGGTCGTGACTTCAAGAAGTTGTGGATTTAAGGGGCTGCCATGTTACGTACTATCAACTTCATGGGCGTTCGCAACTTCGCGTTCGGCGTCACATTGTTCCTGACGGCCCTGGCCTTGTTCAGCGTGTTCCACAAGGGCATGAACTGGGGCCTGGACTTCACCGGCGGTACGCTCATCGAGCTGACCTACGAGCGTCCGGCCGACGTCACCAAGGTGCGCGAGCAACTGACGACGGCCGGTTACCACGAAGCCGTCGTGCAGAACTTCGGCGCGACCACCGACCTGCTGGTGCGCATGCCGGGCGAAGACCCGCAACTGGGCCATCAGGTGGCCGAAGCGCTGCAGAAGGTCGGCGGTGAGAACCCGGCGACCGTCAAGCGCGTCGAGTTCGTGGGCCCGCAGGTGGGCGAGGAGCTGCGTGACCAGGGCGGCCTGGGCATGCTGCTGGCGCTCGGCGGCATCCTGCTCTACCTGGCTTTCCGCTTCCAGTGGAAATTCGCGGTCGGTGCCATCGTCTCGCTGATCCACGACGTGATCGTGACCATCGGTATCCTTTCGTTCTTCCAGATCACCTTCGACCTGACGGTGCTGGCGGCGGTGCTGGCGATCATCGGTTACTCGCTCAACGACACCATCGTGGTGTTCGACCGGGTCCGCGAGAACTTCCGTGTGCTGCGCAAGGCCAACCTGATCGAGAACATCAACATCTCGACCACCCAGACCCTGCTGCGCACCATGGCGACCTCGATCTCGACGTTGCTGGCGATCGCGGCGCTGCTGTTCTTCGGCGGCGACAACCTGTTCGGCTTCTCCATCGCCCTGTTCATCGGTGTTCTGGCGGGTACCTACTCGTCGATCTACATCGCCAACGTGGTGCTGATCTGGCTGAACCTGACCAGCGAAGACCTGATCCCTCCGGCCAACACCGACAAGGAAATCGACGACCGTCCTTGAGGCCGGCTTCTCCCGACGGTGTCACCCGAAAAAGGCGCGAGTTGAACTCGCGCCTTTTTTCATGCTCCAAGGCTGGGAGAAGCGCGGGCAAGCCCCGCATGTGATGGTCAGGAGGTTCATGTGAACAAGTCGTTGCTGGTTGGTGCGGTATTGGGTGCTGTCGGTGTGACCGCCGGGGGTGCTGTTGCTACCTACAGCCTGGTGAAAAGCGGCCCTGAGTACGCGCAAGTGCTGGCCGTAGAGCCGGTCAAGACGCAGATCAAGACTCCACGTGAAGTGTGCAAGGACGTCACCGTGACCCGTCAGGCACCGGTGAAGGATCAGCATCAGATCGCCGGTACGGTGGTCGGTGCGCTGGCCGGCGGCCTTTTGGGCAACCAGATCGGCGGCGGCACCGGCAAGAAGATCGCCACGGTGGCCGGTGCGGTCGGCGGCGGTTACGCCGGCAACAAGGTGCAGGAAGGCATGCAGGAGCGTGACACCTACACCACGACGCAGACGCGCTGCAACACCGTGAATGACATCAGTGACAAGGTCGTTGGCTACGACGTTCGCTATTCGCTGGACGGCAAGGAAGGCAAAGTGCGGATGGATCGGGATCCGGGCAACCAGATTCCGGTGGACAAGGAAGGCAAGCTGATCCTGTCCCAGGCCCAGCCCGGGCAGTGATCAAACATGAAAAGCACCCTACGGGGTGCTTTTTTGTGCCTGTCGTTCGGGTTGTGCTGGTGGCGGTGGCGTTCCCTTTAGGTGTCTGGGCTGACACCATCGCCAGCAGGCTGGCTCCCGCATGAGGTGTGGTGGCGGGCATAAAAAAAGCACCCCGAAGGGTGCTTTTTTCATATTGCGCAGCGCTTAACGCTTCATCGAAGCCGGCAGGTGCGGCTGGATGGCCGTCAGCACGGCCTTGAAGCATTTGGTGTTGCCGGCGACGACGTGGCCTTTCTCCAGGAAGTCGTGACCGCCGGTGAAGTCGCTCACCAGGCCGCCTGCTTCCTGAATCAGCAGGGCGCCGGCCGCCATGTCCCACTCGGACAGGCCCGATTCCCAGAACGCGTCGAAACGACCGGCGGCCACGTAGGCCAGATCCAGGCTCGCCGAGCCTGCGCGGCGGATGCCGGCGGTCTGGCCCACCAGGGCGTGCGGATCCTTGGCCGCCTGGCGCAGCAGGTCCACCACCGGCGTGAA
>NZ_JBIVHR010000179.1:0-4394 GCF_044749305.1 Pseudomonas sp. NPDC089534
CATCAGCTCAGGGTTGGCCAGCCAGGCTTCCATCGCCTGGGCACGGCGTTCCATGGTGCGGGCATCGCCGTAGCCTTCGCCGATCATCCAGCGCAGCAGGGTGATGTTGGACTGCAGGTACTCGGCGATGGCCTTTTCCGGCAGCTTGATGGTGCAGCCGGCGGCGGAACGCTCGGCGGAGGCGTCGGACAGTTCGAACGCTTGCTCGACGGTCAGCTCGTCCAGGCCTTCGATTTCCAGGATGCGGCCGGAGAAGGCGTTCTTCTTGCCTTTCTTCTCGACGGTCAGCAGGCCTTTCTGGATCGCGTAGTAAGGGATGGCATGAACCAGGTCACGCAGGGTGATGCCAGGCTGCAGCTTGCCCTTGAAGCGAACCAGGATCGACTCCGGCATGTCCAGCGGCATGACGCCGGTGGCGGCGGCGAACGCGACCAGGCCGGAACCGGCCGGGAACGAGATGCCCATCGGGAAACGGGTGTGCGAGTCACCACCGGTGCCCACGGTGTCCGGCAGCAGCATGCGGGTCAGCCACGAGTGGATGATGCCGTCGCCCGGACGCAGCGAAACGCCGCCACGGGTCATGATGAAGTCAGGCAGGGTGTGGTGGGTGGTCACGTCGATCGGCTTCGGATACGCCGCGGTGTGGCAGAAGGACTGCATCACCAGGTCAGCGGAGAAGCCCAGGCACGCCAGGTCCTTCAGTTCGTCACGGGTCATTGGACCTGTGGTGTCCTGGGAACCGACGGTGGTCATCTTCGGTTCGCAGTAGGTGCCAGGACGCACGCCTTTGCCTTTCGGCAGGCCGCAGGCCTTGCCGACCATCTTCTGCGCCAGGGTGTAGCCCTTGCCGGTGTCGACAGGCGCTTCAGGCAGCTTGAACAGGTCGGTCGGGCCCAGGCCCAGCTCGGCGCGCGCCTTCTCGGTCAGGCCACGGCCGACGATCAGCGGGATACGGCCGCCGGCGCGGACTTCGTCCAGCAGCACCGGGGTCTTCAGTTCGAAGGTGGTGATGACGTCGTCGGTGCCGTGCTTGCACACCTTGCCGGCGTGCGGGTAGACGTCGATCACGTCGCCCATGTTCAGGTTCGACACGTCGAACTCGATCGGCAGGGCGCCGGCGTCTTCCATGGTGTTGTAGAAGATCGGAGCGATTTTCGAGCCGAAGCAGAAGCCGCCGGCGCGCTTGTTCGGCACGTAAGGGATGTCGTCGCCGAAGAACCACAGCACCGAGTTGGTGGCGGACTTACGGGAGGAACCGGTGCCGACCACGTCGCCGACGTAGGCGACCGGGAAGCCCTTGGCTTTGACTTCTTCGATTTGCTTGAGCGGGCCGATGGCGCCTTGCTGCTCAGGCACGATGCCGTCACGGGCCATTTTCAGCATGGCCAGGGCGTGCAGCGGGATGTCAGGGCGCGACCAGGCGTCCGGGGCAGGGGACAGGTCGTCGGTGTTGGTTTCGCCCGGGACCTTGAAGACGGTCAGGCTGTACTTGTCGGCGATGGCAGGCTTGTTGGTGAACCACTCGCCGGCGGCCCAGGATTCCAGCACGGCCTTGGCGTGGACATTGCCCGCCTTGGCTTTTTCGGCCACGTCGTGGAAGGCGTCGAACATCAGCAGGGTGTGCTTGAGCTGTTCGGCGGCGACGGCAGCCAGTTCGGCGTCGTCCAGCAGTTCAACCAGGGTGGCGATGTTGTAGCCGCCCTGCATGGTGCCCAGCAGCTCGACGGCGCGCTTCTTGTCGATCAGCGGGGATTTGGCTTCGCCCTTGGCGACGGCGGACAGGAAACCGGCCTTGACGTAGGCGGCTTCGTCCACTCCTGGCGGAACGCGGTTGGTGATCAGGTCAACGAGGAAAGCTTCTTCGCCAGCCGGGGGATTCTTCAGCAGCTCGACCAGGCCTGCAGTTTGTTCGGCGTTGAGCGGCTGGGGAACGATACCCAGTGCTGCACGCTCTTCGATATGTTTGCGGTAGGCTTCAAGCACAGTTATTACCCTCATCAGTGGTCCCAAATGGGTGTCCGGGACGCTCATCCCGAAATGGACGTATCCATGCGCTGCGTGGCGTTGTGAGCCGCTTAGCCAGAATTACCGACCATTCCTTACAGAAGCTGCTTTCAAAGTTTTACGCCTGCAGAACGGGAGCTGATGAGGGTTGGCGTCGGGCTTTTCCCCGCTGGAAAAACCTTTCGCCAACACCGCTCTGAAGGAACGACTGTGCTCGTGACGCTTTGAAAACAGCTTCTTGACGGACATTGGCGCCTAAAAAGGCTGGCTGATTCTACGGCAAAAAAAAATTAAAGGTAAGTCGGCCGGCATTGGACTTTGGTGGCGGGTCGGACGGCCCCTCCCAAGCCCCGCCGGCCGCTTGACCCTGCGAACGGAGGGGTGATCAACGGCAGACAAAGGGCTACCATACCGGCCTGTTCCGCGTTGCCGTGTTTTGCCCCTTTATGCCCAATCAGACCATCAAGACCCCCTGCGTCGGCCTTTGCTCCACCGTTTACGGTGACCTGGTGTGCCGTGGCTGCAAGCGTTTCCACCATGAAGTGATCCACTGGAACGGCTACGGCGAGGAGCAGAAGACCGCGGTGTGGCTGCGTCTTGAACAGTTGCTGTCACAAGTGATGGCGAGCAAGGTCGAGGTGTTCGACCGGGCGCTGCTGCGCCAGCAGCTGGAGCAGCGCAAGATCCGCTTCGTGCCGCACCAGTCGGAATACTGCTGGGCCTATCAGCTGATCGCCCGGGGCGCGCGGGTGATCATCAATTTGGAAGCCTACGGGATGGTGCTGATGCCGGAGTTCCGCGACTGGAACCTGCCGGAGCTGCGCGATGCCATCGACCGGGAGTTCTTCCTGCTGTCGGAAGCGCACTACCAGCGCTACATCGCCCCCGGTTTCCTCAAGGATGCCTTGGGCGACTGAGGGCATCGCCCGCAGGCTGGCTCCCACAGGTATCCCGGGTGTTTGCAGGATCTAGGTACACCACAAAACCCTGTGGGAGCTTGCCTGCAAGCGATGAGGCCGGCACTGCCGACCACTCTGTTGGCTGATCCACCGCCATCGCCAGCAGGCTGGCTCCCACAGAGATGGCGGGTGCCTGTCATTTCAGCGGCCACCGCTGACCCCGTGGGAGCTTGCCTGCAAGCGATGGGGCCGGTCCAGGCGCCGCAGGCCTCAGTGCTTGACCGCCAGCTCCACCAGATGATCCTCGACCTCCTGCGGCTTGAGCACCAGCACATCGCTTTCCAGCGCATCGAGCACCACTTCGGCGGTGTTGCCGATCAGCGCGCCGGACAGCCCGGTGCGGGCCACGGTGCCGATCACGGTCACCGCCGCCTGCAGTTTGTGGGCCATGAACGGGATCAGCACGTCGGCCGGCCCTTCCTCGATGTGCAGGTGCTCTTCGTCGATGTCGAACTCGGCCTGGAACGCCCGGCACTGCTCGCGGTAGCGCGCCTCGATGGTTTCCTTGAGCTGGAAGGTCGGGTCGGCCGCCGACAGCATCGGCGACGGATGGGCGCTGATCACGTGCAGGTGCCCCTTGGCCAGGCTGGCGATGTCATAGCCGTGGTCGATGATGGTGGTGTGCAGGTGGCGGTGTTCGCCGTCGGCGTTGCCCACGTCCACGGCCGCCAGGATCACCTTGTCCTTCCAGGAACCGGCGGTCTTCACCAGCAGCACCGGGGTCGGGCAGTGGCGCAGCAGTTTCCAGTCCGCCGGGGTCAGCAAGGCCTTTTTCAGCGAACTGTCGGGGAAGTGCTGCTTGATCACCAGCCCGCAACCCTCGGCCTGCTGCACGTCGATGATGGTTTCGTGCAGGCTTTCGTTCCACGCCTGCTCGGTGGTGACGCTGTAGCCGTCCGCCAGCAGCGCGGCCTTGAGCACGCTGAGCATGCCGGCGTGGTCGTGCTTCTTGTCGCACACCAGCAGGTGGAGGTGGGCCTGGGTCACGCCGGCGATCAGCTTGGCGCGCTTGAGCGCCAGGCTTTCCGAATGTTCGGGTTCGATGACCACCAGAATGCTGCGAATGGCTTGCATGAGCGGAGTCTCCAGCAATGAAAAGGCACGGCGTTGCACAACTATAGTTGTTGCGCCCGCGCCCGCGACTTGATGCATATCAACGGTGGCCGCTGGTGGTCTGCGGGCAGGCCGGTATAATCGCGCCCTTCGCTTGAAACCCTTTGCCCGTGAGTCCCATGAACCTTCCCGAAATCCACGAATTCCTTGGCTGCCGCACGCCGGACGCCTGGGTCCAGGCCGCGCTGGCCGATCAGGAGACGCTGCTGATCGACCACAAGAACTGCGAGTTCAAGGCCGCCAGCACCGCGTTGAGCCTGATCGCCAAGTACCATTCCCACGTCGATCTGATCAACATGATGTCGCGTCTGGCCCGGG
>NZ_JBIVHR010000180.1:0-4298 GCF_044749305.1 Pseudomonas sp. NPDC089534
CCTTCACCCTGCGAGAGATGTTTTTGCGGATCTTTTTCGGCATGCATCGCCGCACGGTCATGTGCGATGCCCGCAAAGCGGTCCACCTGGCTGGCCATGAGCACGAGCTTGAGCAGATTGCTTTCGACTTCGGTGACCAATTGGGTCACGCGCTTGATCACCTGACCGGTCAGGTCCTGGTAGTCCTGGGCCAGCAGGATGTCGTTCAGGTTGCCCGACACCGCACGGCTGTCCGCGCTGCTGCGCGCCAGAAAACCGTCGACCCGGCGTGCCAGATCGCGGAACTCTTCGGCCCCGACCTCGCGACGCATGAACCGGCTCCAGTCGGCGCTCAGCGCCTGGGCTTCGTCAGCGAGCGCGTTGACCACCGGCGTTGCGCTCTCCACCAGATCCATGGTGCGGTTGGCGGCGTTCTCGGTCAGCTTGACCACATAGCCAAGGCGCTCGGTCGCATCGGTGATCTGCGACACCTCTTCGGCCTGGGGCATGTGCGGATCGATATGGAAATTGACGATCGCACTGTGCAGCTCGCGCGTGAGCTTGCCCACTTCCTGGTACAGGCCGCGGTCACGGGTCTGATTGAGCTCATGGATCAGTTGCACGGCCTCGCCGAACTTGCCCTTTTCAAGGCTGTCGACCAATTCGACCGCGTGTTTTTTCAGCGTCGACTCGAAGTCGCCCTGTGAAGACTCTTTATGCTCCATAGCTCCCCCGCGCGTTCATCAGCCGATGCGTTCGAAAATCTTCTCGATCTTTTCTTTCAGCGCCTGGGCCGTGAATGGTTTGACCACGTAGCCGTTGACGCCGGCCTGGGCCGCTTCGATGATCTGCTCACGCTTGGCTTCCGCCGTCACCATCAGGACCGGCAGGTGCTTGAGGCGCTCGTCGGCGCGCACCTTGCGCAGCAAGTCGATGCCGGTCATGCCGGGCATGTTCCAGTCGGTGACCAGAAAATCGAAGTGCCCGCTTTCCAGCATCGGCAACGCGGTGTTGCCGTCGTCGGCCTCGGCGGTGTTGGTGAACCCCAGGTCACGCAGCAGGTTCTTGATGATCCGCCGCATCGTTGAGAAATCGTCAACGATGAGGATTTTCATGTCTTTGTTCAATTCGACCTCCAAGCAGTCTTAAACGCGCCCGGCAACGGGACGCGCCATTTCATTCAATCCGGCAAGGCACTCTCGATGACTGTCTGGAGCACAACGGATCGAGACCGGTGCCGCTCACCACCGCACCAGCCTCGTTCGCAGTGTCCCCACACTGCCTTCAGCGCGCTCGCCACTCCCCCAAACGCCCCCGCAAACGGGCCGCGCACTGGCTGTGCAACTGGCTGACCCGCGATTCGCTGACGCCAAGGACCTCACCGATTTCCTTGAGGTTCAGCTCCTCGTCGTAGTACAGCGCCAACACCAGTCGCTCGCGCTCCGGCAAATTGGCAATCGCGTCCGCCAGCGCCGCCTGGAAAAGTTCGTCTTCCAGATCGCGCGACGGCTCAAGATGAGCACTGGCGCCATCCTCATGCAGCCCTTCGTGTTCGCCGTCCTGCAACAGGTCGTCGAAACTGAACAGCCGGCTGCCCAGGGTGTCGTTCAAAATCCCGTAGTAATCGTCGAGACTCAATTGGAGTTCGGCCGCAACCTCGTGATCTTTAGCGTCACGGCCGGTTTTAGCTTCAATCGCGCGAATCGCGTCGCTGACCATGCGGGTGTTTCGGTGGACCGAGCGCGGCGCCCAGTCCCCTTTGCGCACCTCGTCGAGCATCGCGCCGCGGATCCGGATGCCCGCGTAGGTCTCGAAACTGGCGCCCTTGCTGGCGTCGTATTTGTTCGAGACCTCCAAGAGACCGATCATCCCGGCCTGGATCAGATCCTCGACCTGCACGCTGGCCGGAAGACGCGCCAGCAAGTGGTAGGCGATGCGCTTGACCAGCGGCGCATAGCGCTCGATCAGCTCGTACTGCGCATCACGCGCCGACTTCTTGTACAGATTCATACCGCTGGCGGTCATAGCACAGGCCCTGCCGTTTGCTGCACGAGGCGCTCGACGAAAAACTCAAGGTGGCCGCGCGGGTTGGCGGGCAGCGGCCAGGTGTCGACCTTCTGTGCGATCGCCTTGAACGCCAGGGCGCACTTGGAACGCGGAAAGGCTTCATAGACCGCACGCTGCTTCTGCACTGCCTTGCGCACGCTTTCGTCGTAGGGCACCGCGCCGACGTATTGTAGGGCGACGTCCAGGAAGCGATCCGTGACCTTGGTCAACTTGGCGAAGAGGTTGCGCCCTTCCTGCGGGCTCTGGGCCATGTTGGCCAGGACGCGGAAGCGGTTCATGCCGTAGTCGCGGTTGAGCAGCTTGATCAGCGCGTAGGCGTCGGTGATGGAGGTCGGCTCGTCGCAGACCACCAGCAGCACTTCCTGGGCGGCGCGCACGAAACTGACCACCGAGTCACCGATGCCCGCAGCGGTGTCGATCACCAGCACGTCGAGGTTGTCGCCGATGTCGCTGAAGGCCTGGATCAGGCCGGCATGCTGGGCCGGACTCAGGTGCACCATGCTCTGGGTGCCCGACGCGGCCGGCACGATGCGGATCCCGCCAGGGCCCTGCAACAGCACGTCACGCAGTTCGCAGCGGCCTTCGATCACGTCGGCCAGGGTGCGTTTGGGCGTGAGGCCCAGCAGAACGTCGACGTTCGCCAGACCCAGGTCGGCGTCCAGCAGCATGACCCGGCGGCCAAGCTCTGCGAGCGCAAGGGACAAGTTCACTGACACGTTAGTCTTGCCGACGCCACCTTTGCCGCCGGTCACCGCGATCACCTGTACGGGATGCATGCTGCCCATGTTATTTCTTTACCTTGTCTTGCATAGACGGAGGCCACATTACTGGCTGCGCGTTCACAACCGGAACAATGCGTGGCAGGCCATCGATGTAGGTACAAAAACTGTTCATTACCTCAGCCGACCTGCTTGGTCGGGCTGTGGTAGATATCAGCGAACATGTCGGCCATGGCTTCTTCGCTGGGTTCTTCCTGCATTTGCACGCTGACGGCGCGGCTGACCAGTTGGTGACGGCGCGGCAGATGCAGGTCATCCGGGATCCGCGGGCCGTCGGTCAGGTAGGCGACCGGCAGTTCGTGGCTGATCGCCAGGCTCAGCACTTCGCCGAGGCTGGCCGTCTCATCCAGTTTAGTCAGGATGCAACCGGCGAGCCCGCAACGCTTGTAACTGTGATAAGCGGCGGTTAGAACCTGTTTCTGGCTGGTGGTTGCCAGGACCAGATAATTTTTCGACCGAATGCCACGGCCGGCCAGGCTTTCCAGCTGCATGCGCAGCGCCGGATCGCTGGCCTGCAGGCCGGCGGTGTCGATCAGCACGACGCGCTTGCGCAGCAGCGGATCCAGCGCCTGCACCAGGGACTGGCCCGGATCGACGTGGGTCACCGACACATTGAGGATGCGGCCGAGGGTTTTGAGCTGCTCCTGGGCGCCGATGCGGAAACTGTCCATGCTCACCAGCGCGATGTTCTGCGCGCCGTACTTGAGCACGTAGCGCGCCGCAAGCTTGGCCAAGGTGGTGGTCTTGCCCATGCCGGCCGGGCCGACCATGGCGATCACCCCGCCCTCCTCCAGCGGCTCGACGTCCGGGATGGCGATCATCCGCGCCAGGTGCGCCAGCAGCATGCGCCAGGCCTGACGCGGCTCGTCGATGTCGGTGATCATCGCCAGCAGGTCGCGCGACAGCGGGCCCGACAGGCCGATGCGCTGCAGGCGGCGGTACAGGTTGGCCTGGGCCGGACGGTTGCCCTGCAACTGGTTCCACGCCAGGGTGCCGAGCTGGACTTCCATCAGCTCGCGCAGGCTGTTGAGCTCCGAACGCATCGAATCGAGGGCGCGCGGATCGACACCGGCCGGGGCTGGCGCTGGGGCCGGCGCAGGACGGGCCGGCGCAGCGTAGGCAGGCTCCGACAGCGGTTCGGCGGCGGTCAGCGGCAGGCCGGCGGTCAACGGCAGCCCGGCGAACAGCTGACGGTTGGTGTTGCCGTCGGCTTCGCCGCGCAGGCTCAGTTCGGCCTGGGCGGTGACGATGCGCGACTGGGTCTTGCGCAGCTCGTCTTCGAGTTCCATGTTCGGCACGCGCGGGGCCAGCGCCGACAGTTTGTAATCCAGCGCCGCGGTCAGCTCGACCCCGCCGGCGATGCGGCGGTTGCCGATGATGGCGGCATCAGCGCCCAGCTCATCACGAACTAGCTTATTTGCCTGACGCATATCTGCTGCTAAAAATAGTTTTTATTGCTTATTCCTTTTCATT
>NZ_JBIVHR010000181.1:0-4224 GCF_044749305.1 Pseudomonas sp. NPDC089534
AGGCGCACAAGCCGGCGGATTCTGGCGTAGCTGTAGGCAATGGCGCAAGGTGGTGAAGGGGGATGGAATTCTTTCTAAACTTGTTTAAACAGCATTTTCTGAGTATTGAAAAGATTCTGTGATGTCAATGAATGAAAACGGGACGGCTAAATAAATCCATCCCGTTTCTTCCGATAAATAGATCCGTCCCGTTTTTTAAAACGCGCCTGACTGACTCGACTTGATCATCGCATCAAGGCTTAGGTTCATTATTCAATATCACGAACCGCGCAGTGTTGCCTGGCTCATTCATCCTCCGGCAAAAACGGTGAATGGAGCCCATACGCAGCAGCCATTGACACCCAAATCAAATTCGAAAAAGCGATTGAAGCCATGCACCGTCTGGTGCATTCTTTCGCCCCGAAAATTTACATGGACGTAAATAGTTAATGCACTCATCCCCAAGCACCGTGCCGCCCCCCAGCAGCTGCACGCTGGCCCCAGCTGTTCACCCAAGCGGCTTGAAGACTTCGCTTCGCCTTTACGGGTTGGTTCGTATCTTGGGAAGCAGCGACATCCCAGCCCGCGTACCGGTCGAAATTCTTTGCACACCCTGCGGCAATGGTAATGCCATACAAGCATTCGTGTCGCGATTGGACGCCGAATTGGTCGCCCGCTCAATGCCAACCAGCGGCTACCGTGCCATCCCTTTGGCGCAATTCGACCCCACTGATGTCATCCATGCCCACCAAGGATGGCTCAGCGTCTTTCTATGCTGCGGGCTCAGCTCACAGCGTGGCTCCCTGTGCCTAGCAAATGGTCGTTTGCCCAGCCTTGGCTGGTTTGTCCATGCCCAGACCGGCCCGTGGGCACCTGGGCGATTCCTGCATTGGGGTGAGGAAGTCGCGCAGACACTGCTTGATGCCTACCGCAGCGTTGGCATGCCCAATTACAACTCCTGGCTCAACCAGCTTGATGATTATTCCAGTCACTCCATGGATGGCTGCACTGAACTCGCCTGGCAAGCACTCAAGGCCTGCAGTGCGCCCCAAGAAAGCTACCGAGCCATGTACAACCCCATGGATGAATGCTGGCGATTTTCAGACGCCCCCATTGACCTCCACTACCCCCTTTGAATACCTGAAAAGGACGTTCCCATGAGTGGCAAACCTGCTGCGCGCATTACCGATCCCACTGCGTGCCCAGTTTTGGGTCACGGCACCAATTCGCTGGTAACCGGCTCATCAGATGTGTTCTTCGAAGGCTTGGGCGCTGCCCGCCTAAACGACACCTCAGCGTGCGGAAGCCCGATTACCGGCAGTGTCTCTTCAACCGTATTAATCAATGGCTTCAATGCCGCCACCGTCGGCAGCATTGGCGCTCATGGCAATACGGTGACGGCAGGCGCGAGCACTATCATTATCGGTGACACCTTCGTGCCTGCGCCCTTCAGTGGGCTATCGTCGATGCCGGTGCACTTCAGCGACAAGATAAAGCTGGTCGACGAATCTACGGGTGAGCCTATTCCAAACCATGCCTACGGTATTCAGCGCGCCAATGGCAGCATTGAACATGGAGTCAGTGATGCGCAGGGCTATACCCATGTGGTGAGTTCGCATCTGGCTGAAAGCATCAAGTTATTTTTGGAAGATTAAGAACATGGAAGCAGAAAAAATCATTTTGCCCAGTGGTAACTCAGCAAGTCTGGCGGCAACGCACACACTGACGTCGGTGAATAACTCACAAATAAAGGCCGTGCCTGTATCCGCCCCCAAACCCATTATTTTTTACATTGGTGGTGCTGGAGACCAAGAAAGCTATTACTTTCAAGGTGCATTTCACAATATTGATGATGTCGACTTGCTAATGTCAAAAAGGATGGAAAACGCACAACTTTCCGAAAAATACACAAAATACGTCTGGGGATATAACGAGGCTCGTGGGGACGGTGATATCAAAAAACACATCACCAATCTCATCCCTAACAAATCATGCCCTATCTATATAGTCGGACATAGCCTAGGCGGATGGAATGGCGCTCACCTCTCGAAAATATTGTCTGATGAAGGTTACAAAATCGCGCTCCTAATAACCTTGGATCCTGTCGGCAAAGGCTTTCTGGTTTGGTTGGGCTCTGATATCTACTACTCTGAACCAACTCCCGTTGCCGACATGTGGATCAATATCCGCGCAAACCCAATAAAGTCGGACGCGTCAGACCACGTTGCCAACTTCGGAGAACGATGGGTTGTGAGCCAAGGCCCAACGATAAATGCAACAGTCAATATAAACCACGCGTTTGCGAGCCACATGATGGTTGCCCCGATCCAAGGTGCAAAATGTGCGCTGGACTTCCTTTATGATGCATATGTGAAAAACATAAAATGATTACAGCTAAAAAATTACTAATATTGGCCACTGCGCTGATTTGCAGCGCATGCGCTCGGACACCCAACATCCCGGTTGCGTCATTGACGTTTGTAGGTTTTGCAAACTATGGCGACGCGCTACTTTACGTGACGCTCGAATCAGATCAAAACCTGATCGAGGTTTTCAATATCTACGAAAAACAGAATCAAAACACCCCTAAACTCGTATGCTCCTTGAATCATGACAAAAATTTCAATGTAAACCACACAATTAAAACACGAGGCATGGGCCTTTTGGAAGCTGACGCCACACCCAGTAAAAATGGACGCTTTTATTTCCGCTCTTCACTATCATTCAACGCAACCGAAGAAGGAGAGATATCTATCCCGATCTCGATCACCTCGGGCGCAGTATTAGAGACTCTGTTAGCGGGGCAAGAGAGCATTCCATGTCAGGTGTACATCACTGCTTATGGGTTCAAAGCTTATTACACCAATACTGTATATATTCCTACTTCGGGCCTGATTGTACATTTAAAAAAAATGAATAATGCAGCTGAACGCCACCAGTAATTGCTTGCCGCCAACGCGCTAATTTACTCGTCTTATGGGAAAATCTTCGATAAAAATGGCACTTCGTAAAAGTCACCAAGCTGGATCTGGGTCAGCTCGGCTTTGAGAAAACTCAGCCCAAGGCCACCGGGCGCCCCGCCTACGACCCCGCCGATCAGCTCAAACTCTACCTTTATGGCTATTTCCAGCGCATTCGTTCGTCCCGTCGCCTGGAAGCCGAATGCCAGCGCAACATCGAGGTGATGTGGTTGATCAACCGGCTCAAACCCGACTTCAAGACCATCGTCGATTTTCGTAAGAACAACAAAGTCGCTTTCGTTACGACGTGCCGGGCTTTTGTGGACGGCTAAATAAATCCGTCCCGTTTCTTCCCTCTGTGTGAGCTGCAGGAACCTCTATGAGCTGTAGGTGCCTCTGTGGCGAGGGAGCTTGCTCCCGCTGGGCTGCGAAGCGGCCCCAAATCCTGCGGTCGAGGTGTGCCAGGAACACCGCGTGCGCCGGCTTTGCGGCTGCTGCGCACCCGAGCGGGAGCAAGCTCCCTCGCCACAGGATCACAGGATCACAGGATCACAGGATCACAGGGATCGGGGCCATCGGCGCATGAAAAGGGGCCTTAGATGGCCCCTTTGTCTCACTGTTGCTGCACCACCTCGGTGGTCGCCGGTTTCTTCGGCTTCATCAGGCTGAAATCGATCAATGCCCGCTGCTCTCGCTCATACGGGTTGCCGATCATCAACGGACGTGGCTTGAAGCTGTCGCTGACCAGGCTCTTGCTGCGGTCCAGTTCGTCGAAGCTCAGGCCGGCCATGTCCGCCCAGGTGTGGATCAGGTGCGAGCTGCTGTAAGGGCGGCTCAGGTCGCCGGCGAAGTTCCAGTCATGGGTCTGGCGCCATTTCGGCGAGGCCCAGGCCATGAACGGGATGGTGTACATCGGCGCGGTCGGCTTGTTCTCGTTGCGGCCCAGGGTGGTGTGGCCGACCGAGTCGAAGACGTCCTCACCGTGGTCGGAGAGGTACAGCAAGAAGCCGTTCGGATCGGACTTGGCGTAGTCCTTGATCAGACTGGACACCACGAAGTCGTTGTACAGCACCGCATTGTCGTAGCTGTTGTAGGTCGGCACCTGGTCGTCGCGCAGGCCGGCCGGCACGCCGTCGCGGTCCTGGAACTTGTCGAAGCTCGGCGGATAGCGGTACTGGTAGCTCATGTGGGTGCCGAGCAGGTGCACGACGATCAGCTTGCGCGGCGCCGCATCGGCCAGGAGGCTGGCCATGCGCCCGCCCATGGATTTGCCGCCGATGGCCAG
>NZ_JBIVHR010000182.1:0-4213 GCF_044749305.1 Pseudomonas sp. NPDC089534
GGTCGAACTGGCGACCAGCAGCGGCTCTCAGCTCATTTAAGCGATCACCACGTCTTACAGAAAAACGATACCAGTCTCCCACGAAGCTCGCATGCCTGGCGACCTGTTCATGGAACGCCGCATTCGCTCGCTGGTGCGCTGGAACGCAATGGCCATGGTAATGCGCACTAACCATAAAGAATCAGACCTGGGTGGTCACATCTCAAGCTTCGCCTCCAGTGCGACCCTGTACGACATCGGCTTCAACTACTTCTTCCAGGCCCCGACCGACGAGCACGGCGGCGACCTGATCTACTTCCAGGGCCACACCTCTCCGGGCGTCTACGCCCGTGCGTTCATGGAAGGCCGCATCACCGAAGACCAGATGAACAACTTCCGCCAGGAAGTCGATGGCAACGGCCTGTCGTCCTACCCGCACCCATGGCTGATGCCTGACTTCTGGCAGTTCCCGACCGTATCCATGGGTCTGGGCCCGATCCAGGCGATCTACCAGGCGCGCTTCATGAAGTACCTGGAGCACCGCGGCTTCATCCAGCCGGGCAAGCAGAAAGTCTGGTGCTTCCTGGGCGACGGCGAGTGCGACGAGCCGGAATCCCTGGGCGCGATCTCCCTGGCCGGCCGCGAGAAGCTGGACAACCTGATCTTCGTCATCAACTGCAACCTGCAGCGCCTCGACGGCCCGGTCCGCGGCAACGGCAAGATCATCCAGGAACTCGAAGGCGTGTTCCGCGGCGCCCAATGGAACGTGACCAAAGTCATCTGGGGCCGTTTCTGGGATCCGCTGCTGGCCAAGGACACCGACGGCATCCTGCAGCGCCGCATGGACGAAGTCATCGACGGCGAATACCAGAACTACAAGGCCAAGGACGGCGCGTTCGTCCGCGAGCACTTCTTCAACACGCCTGAACTCAAGGCCATGGTCGCCGACCTGTCCGACGACGAGATCTGGAAGCTCAACCGTGGCGGCCACGACCCGTACAAGGTCTACGCGGCGTACCACGAAGCGGTCAACCACAAAGACCAGCCGACCGTTGTCCTGGCCAAGACCATCAAAGGTTATGGCACCGGCGCCGGCGAAGCGAAGAACACCGCGCACAACACCAAGAAGGTCGACGTCGACAGCCTGAAGCTGTTCCGCGACCGCTTCGACATCCCGGTCAAGGACGAAGACCTGGAAAACCTGCCGTTCTTCAAGCCGGAAGAAGGCAGCGC
Organism: Pseudomonas sp. NPDC089534; assembly: GCF_044749305.1. Classification (NCBI taxonomy): domain Bacteria; kingdom Pseudomonadati; phylum Pseudomonadota; class Gammaproteobacteria; order Pseudomonadales; family Pseudomonadaceae; genus Pseudomonas; species Pseudomonas sp. NPDC089534. The sequence continues at coordinate 1,213 of NZ_JBIVHR010000182.1, forward strand.
CGAAGCCCGCTACCTGGCCGAGCGCCGCGCCGCGCTGGGCGGTTTCGTGCCGCAGCGCCGCGCGCAGAGCTTCAGCGTGCCGACCCCGGACCTGGACACCCTCAAGGCCATCCTCGATGGCTCGGGCGACCGTGAAATTTCCACCACCATGGCGTTCGTGCGGATCCTCGCGCAACTGGTGAAGGACAAGGAAATCGGCCCGCGCATCGTGCCGATCATCCCGGACGAAGCCCGTACCTTCGGTATGGAAGGCATGTTCCGTCAGCTGGGCATCTACTCGTCCGTCGGTCAGCTCTACGAGCCGGTCGATAAGGATCAGGTGATGTTCTACAAGGAAGACCAGAAAGGTCAGATCCTTGAGGAAGGCATCAACGAAGCGGGCGCCATGAGCTCCTTCATCGCCGCCGGCACTTCGTACTCCAGCCACAACCAGCCGATGCTGCCGTTCTACATCTTCTACTCGATGTTCGGCTTCCAGCGCATCGGCGACCTGGCCTGGGCCGCCGGCGACAGCCGCACCCGCGGGTTCCTGATCGGCGGCACCGCCGGCCGCACCACCCTCAACGGTGAAGGCCTGCAGCACGAAGACGGTCACAGCCACATGCTGGCCGCCACCATCCCGAACTGCCGCACCTACGATCCGACCTACGTCTACGAGCTGGCGGTGATCATTCAGGACGGCATGAAGAAGATGACCGAAGAGCAACAGGACGTCTTCTACTACATCACCGTGATGAACGAGTCCTACCAGCAGCCAGCCATGCCGGCCGGTGCCGAAGAAGGCATCAAGAAAGGCATGTACCTGCTGGAAGAAGACACCCGCGAAGCGGCGCACCACGTTCAGCTGATGGGCTCCGGCACCATCCTGCGCGAAGTCCGCGAAGCGGCGAAGATCCTGCGTGAAGAGTTCAACATCGGCGCCGACGTGTGGAGCGTCACCAGCTTCAACGAACTGCGTCGCGACGGCCTGGCCGTAGAGCGCAGCAACCGTCTGCACCCGGGCCAGAAGCCGAAGAAGAGCTACGTCGAAGAGTGCCTGAACGGCCGCAAGGGTCCGGTCATCGCCTCCACCGACTACATGAAGCTGTTCGCCGAGCAGATCCGTCAGTGGGTGCCGTCCAAGGAATTCAAGGTCCTGGGCACCGACGGCTACGGCCGCAGCGACAGCCGCAAGAAACTGCGTCATTTCTTCGAAGTCGACCGTCATTTCGTGGTGTTGGCAGCCCTGGAAGCCCTGGCTGACCGCGGCGATATCGAACCTAAGGTGGTGGCCGAGGCCATCGTCAAGTTCGGCATCGACCCGGAAAAACGCAACCCACTGGACTGCTGAGGAGAAACTCTGTGAGCGAACTCATTCGCGTACCTGACATCGGCAGCGGTGAAGGTGAAGTAATCGAACTGTTTGTGAAGGTCGGCGACCGCATCGAAGCCGACCAGAGCATCCTGACCCTGGAATCGGACAAGGCCAGCATGGAAGTGGCGGCCCCCCAGGCCGGCGTCATCAAAAGCCTGAAAGTGAAGCTGGGCGACCGCCTGAAGGAAGGCGACGAGCTGCTGGAGCTGGAAGTCGAGGGCGCCGCCGCTGCGGCCCCTGCGCCTGCCGCCGCCCCTGCCGCTCCGGCCGCCGCGCCAGCCGCTGCACCGGCTGCCGCCCCGGCGGCAGCTGCAGCCCCCGCTGCCGCTTCGGTGCAGAAAGTGCACGTGCCGGACATCGGTTCGTCGGGCAAGGCCCAGATCATCGAGATCCAGGTCAAGGTCGGCGACAAGGTCGAGGCCGACCAGTCGCTGATCACCCTGGAGTCCGACAAGGCGAGCATGGAGATCCCGTCGCCCGCCGCTGGCGTGGTCAAGGCCATCAGCGTCAAGCTCAACGACGAAGTCGGCACCGGCGACCTGATCCTGGACCTGGAAGTGGCGGGCGCTGCGGCCCCTGCCGCCGCTCCGGCCCAGGCAGCCGCCCCGGCGCCTGCCGCAGCCGCCCCTGCCCCCGCTGCCGCCCCTGCGGCGCCGGTGGCCGACAGCGTTCAGGACATCCACGTTCCGGACATCGGCTCGGCCGGCAAGGCCAAGATCATCGAAGTGCTGGTCAAGGCCGGCGACAGCGTCGAAGCCGACCAGTCGCTGATCACCCTGGAGTCCGACAAGGCGAGCATGGAGATTCCATCGCCTGCCGCCGGCGTGGTGGAAAGCATTTCCATCAAGCTGGATGACGAAGTCGGCACCGGCGACCTGATCCTGAAGCTGAAGGTCAAGGGCGCTGCGCCTGCCGCCGCTCCGGCTCCGGCGGCTGCACCGGCTCCGGCCGCCGCTGCCCCGGTTGCCGCCGCACCGGCCGCTGCCGCGCCTGTGGCTGCACCTGCCGCTGCACCGGCCAAGCCGGGCGCCAAGGTTCACGCAGGTCCTGCCGTGCGTCAGCTGGCCCGCGAGTTCGGCGTCGAGCTGAGCGCCGTGAGCCCGAGCGGTCCGCACGGCCGCATCCTGAAGGAAGACGTGCAGGTCTACGTCAAGGCCATGATGCAGAAGGCCAAGGAAGCACCGGCCGCCGCTGCCGGCGCGACCGGCGGCGCCGGCATTCCGCCGGTTCCGGCCGTGGACTTCAGCCGCTTCGGCGAAATCGAAGAAGTGCCGATGACCCGCCTGATGCAGGTCGGCGCCGCCAACCTGCACCGCAGCTGGCTGAACGTGCCGCACGTGACGCAATTCGACTCGGCGGACATCACCGAGCTGGAAGCCTTCCGCGTCGCCCAGAAAGCCGTTGCGGAGAAGGCCGGCGTCAAGCTGACCATCCTGCCGCTGCTGCTCAAGACCTGCGCGCACCTGCTCAAGGAACTGCCGGACTTCAACAGTTCGCTGGCCCCGAGCGGCAAGGCGATCATCCGCAAGAAATACGTGAACATCGGCTTCGCCGTCGACACCCCGGATGGCCTGCTGGTGCCGGTCATCAAGAACGTCGACCAGAAGAGCCTGCTGCAACTGGCTGCCGAAGCCGCTTCCCTGGCTG
>NZ_JBIVHR010000183.1:0-3966 GCF_044749305.1 Pseudomonas sp. NPDC089534
TGATTTCATCGTAAAACAGTTGGACCAAGTCGTTGGCTTCCCGCTTGTTCATGCCCAGCTGTTCGTACAGACGTTCGGACTTCTCAGCTTTCGTCAAAGCCCCCATACGTCACTTCCTTAACGTGGCGTTCAACCTTTGTTCGAGCGAGGTGAGGATGTTTTGCGTCGTCGAATTCACCTCATCGTCGTTAAGAGTGCGCGATGGATGCTGCCAGGTCAAGCCGACCGCAAGGCTTTTTCTATGCGGATCAATGCCTTTACCCTGATAGACGTCAAACAGCCTGAGATCTGTCAGCCATTCGCCTGCATTTTCACGGATTACGTCAAGAACAGCGCTGGCGGCGACGTCTTTGTCAGCCAGCAGCGCGAGGTCACGACGTACTTCAGGAAAGCGCGACAACTCACGGAATTCAGGCATTTTGCCCTGCGCCACTTCAGCCAGAACCAGCTCGAAAACGAAGACCGGACGGTCAAGGCCGAGGGCTTTCGACAGCTCAGGGTGGATGGCACCGATAAAGCCGACTTCGCGCCCGTCGCGCTCAATGCGCGCGGTCTGGCCAGGATGCAGCGCCGGGTGCTTGCCCGGTACGAAAGTGAAAGCGCCCAATGCCCCGGCAAAGCCCAGCACCGCTTCCACATCAGCCTTGACGTCGAAGAAATCGACAGCATCGCGACCTTGTGCCCAGCCTTCCGGCAGACGGCTGCCGCAGACCACACCGGCGAGCATCGGCTCCTGCTTCAGCCCTTCCAGTTGACCGACGAAGCGCAGGCCGCTTTCGAACAGGCGAACGCGATCCTGCTGACGGTTCAGGTTGTGCTGCAGAACCTTGACCAGCCCCGGCCACAACGACGAACGCATGGCTGCCATGTCGTTGGAGATCGGGTTGGCCAGCAGCAACGGCTCGACGCCCGGATTGAACAGTTCGAACTGCTTCGGATCGATGAAGCTGTAGGTGATCGCTTCCTGATAGCCGCGAGCCACCAGCAGACGACGCAACTCCGGCAGATCGCTGCGCGCTTCAGCCTTGGCCTGCGGAGCGAGACGGGCCTGCGGGTAGCGGACCGGCAGACGGTTGTAGCCGTACAGGCGCGCCAGCTCTTCGATCAGGTCGACTTCCAGGCTGATGTCGAATCGGTGACTCGGCACCTCGACACGCCACTGCCCTGCTCCGTCAGCAGCGATCTTCAGGCCCAAGGCACCGAGAAGGCGCTCGACCTCAGCCGAATCCATCTCCATGCCCAGCATCTGCGCGATGCGCTGCGCACGCAGGGTGATCGGCGCGATCGACGGCAGATGCTGCTCGCTGACCGTTTCGATGATCGGCCCTGCCTCGCCGCCGGTGATGTCCAGCAGCAGGCCTGTGGCGCGCTCCATGGCTTCGCGGGCCAGTTGCCAGTCCACGCCACGCTCGTAGCGGTGAGAAGCATCAGTATGCAGACCGTAGGAGCGTGCCTTGCCGGCGACCGCGATCTGGTCGAAGAACGCGCTTTCGAGGAACACGTCGCGGGTGGTCGCAGAGACGCCGCTGTGCTCGCCACCCATCACGCCGGCAATCGCCAGTGCGCGGGTGTGGTCGGCGATCACCAGCGTATCGCTGCGCAGGCTGACTTCCTGGCCGTCGAGCAGCACCAGCTTCTCGCCCTCTTCCGCCATGCGCACGCGGATTCCGCCATTGATTTCGGCAAGGTCGAAAGCATGCAGCGGCTGGCCCAGCTCCAGCATCACGTAGTTGGTGATGTCCACGGCGGCGTCGATGCTGCGTACATCCGCACGACGCAGGCGCTCGACCATCCACAGCGGGGTTGGCCGGGACAGGTCCACATTGCGGATCACACGACCCAGGTAGCGCGGGCACGCAGCCGGCGCCAACACGTCGACCGGGCGCACTTCGTCATGGGCCGCCGGCACCGGGGCCACGACCGGGCGCACGACCGGAACGTCGTAGAGCGCACCAACTTCACGGGCCAGACCGGCCAGCGACAGGCAGTCACCGCGGTTCGGGGTCAGGTCGACCTCGATGCTGGCGTCTTCCAGATCCAGGTAAACGCGGAAATCCGCACCTACCGGCGCATCGGCCGGCAGTTCCATCAAGCCGTCGTTGCCTTCACCGACCTGCAGCTCGGACTGCGAGCACAGCATGCCGTTGGACTCGACGCCACGCAGCTTGGCTTTCTTGATCTTGAAGTCGCCCGGCAGTTCGGCGCCGATCATGGCGAACGGAATCTTAAGGCCCGGGCGCACATTTGGCGCACCGCACACGACCTGGAACGTTTCGCTGCCGTTGCTGACTTGGCAAACGCGCAGCTTGTCGGCGTCCGGGTGCTGTTCGGTGCTCAGCACCTCACCCACCACCACGCCGCTGAATGCACCGGCAGCCGGGGTCACGCTATCGACCTCGAGACCGGCCATCGACAGACGGGCAACCAGCTCGTCACGACCTACCTGCGGGCTGACCCAGCCACGCAGCCATTGTTCACTGAATTTCATCCTGCTCTCCTAAGAATTCGTTACGACTAGCGAAATTGCGCGAGGAACCGCAAGTCGTTGTCGAAGAACAGACGCAAGTCGTTCACGCCATAACGCAGCATGGCCAGACGCTCGACACCCATGCCGAAGGCAAAGCCGGAGAACTCTTCCGGATCGATGCCGGACATGCGCAGCACGTTCGGGTGAACCATGCCGCAGCCCATCACTTCCAGCCAGCCGGTCTGCTTGCAGACTCGGCAACCCTTACCGCTGCACATCACGCATTCCATGTCGACTTCGGCGGACGGCTCGGTGAACGGGAAGTAGGAAGGACGGAAACGCACCGCCAGTTCCTTTTCGAAGAACACCCGCAGAAATTCTTCGATAGTGCCTTTAAGGTCGGCGAAATTGATGTCGCGATCGACCAGCAGGCCTTCGACCTGGTGGAACATCGGCGAGTGGGTGATATCGGAGTCGCTGCGGTACACACGACCCGGGCAGACGATGCGGATCGGCGGCTTTTTCGACTCCATGGTGCGAACCTGTACCGGCGAGGTATGGGTGCGCAACAACATGTTCGCATTGAAATAGAAGGTGTCATGCATCGACCGGGCCGGGTGATGGCCTGGGATGTTGAGCGCCTCGAAGTTGTGGTAGTCGTCTTCGACCTCAGGGCCTTCGGCGATGCCGTAGCCGATACGGGTGAAGAACTGTTCGACGCGTTCCAGAGTCCGGGTCACCGGATGCAGGCCACCCGAGGTCTGACCGCGCCCCGGCAGGGTCACGTCAATGGACTCGGCGGACAGTTTGGCGGCCAGTTCGGCCTCCTCAAACAGAGCCTTGCGCGCATTGAGAACCTCTGTGACACGCTCCTTGGCGACGTTGATCAGGGCGCCGACCTGCGGACGCTCCTCTGCCGGCAGGTTGCCCAGGGTCTTCATCACCTGAGTCAGTTCGCCTTTCTTGCCAAGGTAGTGAACCCGGATTTGCTCCAGGGCATTGATATCTTCAGCGCTTTGCACAGCCTCTAGTGCTTGAGAGACCAGCGCATCCAGGTTTTCCATGTACAGACTCCAGATACGAAATAGGGGAAGAGCTTGAAGGCTCTTCCCCTATTTATGACGTTTAACACCTACCCCCACAAATGCAGGGGCGGGTGACTGTCGGGGGTACTTAAGCCAAGGTGGCTTTAGCTTTCTCGACAATCGCAGCAAACGCCGCTTTTTCGTTCACTGCCAGATCAGCCAGAACCTTACGGTCGATCTCGATGGACGCTTTTTTCAGGCCGGCGATGAAACGGCTGTAGGACAGACCGTTGATACGAGCACCAGCGTTGATACGGGCGATCCACAGAGCGCGGAACTGACGTTTTTTCTGACGACGGTCACGGTAGGCGTATTGGCCTGCCTTGATTACCGCTTGCTTGGCAACACGGAATACGCGCGAACGTGCACCGTAGTAGCCTTTAGCAAGTTTCAGAATTTTTTTGTGACGCTTAC
>NZ_JBIVHR010000184.1:0-3774 GCF_044749305.1 Pseudomonas sp. NPDC089534
GCCTGGTACAGCGCCGTCAGCTCGCGGGTCAGCACGCCCATGGACCAGCCGTCGGTGACGATGTGGTGCAACGTCAGCAGCAAGACGTGGTGATCGTCGGCCATGCGCACCAGCCGTCCGCGGATCAGCGGATCGTCCTCCAGGTCGAACGGTGCCGACGCTTCACCCTCGATCAACGCCAGCAAGGCCTCGTCGGCCTGCGGGTGCCGGCGCAGGTCCTCGGTCTGCAATGGCAGGCCGCTGTCCACCGGGGCGATCAGCACCTGCGCTTCGTCATTGAACTGGGCGAAGCGGCTGCGCAAGGTTTCGTGACGGGCGACGATCCGCGCCAGCGAGCGTTGCAGCGCGTCCTCGTCGAGGGCTCCGCGCAGGCGCAGGGCAATCGGGATGTTGTAGGCGGTGTTGGCCCCTTCCATTTGCGACAGGAACCACAGCCGCTGCTGGGCGAACGACAGCGGCAACGCCTGGTCGCGCGGCGCCGGCACGATGTCCGGCAACGTGCTGCGGCCCGCACGGGACAGCACCTCGGCCACGGCGGCCAGTTCGGCGTTGGCGAACAGGTCGCTCAGCGCCAGTTCCACGCCCAGGCGCTGACGCACCTGGGACACCATGCGCATCGCCAGCAGCGAGTGCCCGCCCAGTTCGAAGAAGTGGTCGTGGCGCCCCACCCGTTCGACCTGCAACACCTCGGCCCACACCTGCGCCAGGGCGTTTTCCAGCTCGCCCTGCGGCGCCTCGTACTCGCGGGTGAACAGCGCGCTGCGCTCAGGTTTGGGCAAGGCCTTGCGGTCGAGCTTGCCGTTGGCGGTCAGCGGCAACGCGTCGAGCCGGACGAACGCCGTCGGCACCATGTACTCCGGCAGTTGCGTGAGCAGGTGCGCACGCAACTCGCCCACCTCCAGCGGCTCGACCTGTGCCTGGGCGGTGAAGTACGCCACCAGGCGCACCTGGCCGGGCTCGTCTTCGCGGGCCAGCAGCACCGCCTCCTGGATCCCCGGCAGGTGGTTGAGGCGGCTCTCGATCTCGCCCAGCTCGATGCGCACGCCGCGGATCTTCACCTGGTCGTCGTTGCGCCCCAGGTACTCGATGGAGCCGTCCTCGCGCCAGCGCGCCAGGTCGCCGGTGCGGTACATCCGGCCGGGGTTGAACGGGTCTTGCAGGAAGCGTTCTTCGGTCAGCTCCGGACGGTTCAGGTAGCCCCGGGCGACCCCGGCGCCGCCGACGTACAGCTCGCCGGCCACGCCGATCGGCACCGGGCGCTGCTGTTCGTCGAGCAGGTACACCGTGGCGTTGGCCACCGGGCGGCCGATGTGCAGGGTCTGCCCCACCTCGATCCGGCCCGAGGTGGCGACCACCGTGGCCTCGGTCGGGCCGTAGTTGTTGACCACGTCGAAGGTCTGGCTGCGGCCGAACTGGCGCAGGCGGTCGCCGCCGATCAGCAGCGTGCGCAGGGTCGGATGTTCGATGTTCTGGCCGAAGGCGTACTCGGCCACCGGGGTCGGCAGGAAGCTGACGTCCAGCGGCTGCTCGCGCCACCAGCCGAGCAGCGCGTCGATGTCTTCGGTGCCTTCATGGACTGGCGCCAGGTGCAGGGTCGCGCCCGCGCACAGCGCCGGCCAGACCTCCCAGGCCATGGCGTCGAAGCCGAAGCCGGCCAGGCTTGAGGTGTGGCGCCCGGCGCACAGGTCGAACGCCGCGCAGTGCCAGTCGATCAGGTTGCCCAGGGTCTGGTGCTCGACCATCACGCCTTTCGGCAGGCCGGTGGAGCCGGAGGTGTAGATCACGTAGGCCAGGTGTTCCGGGGTGAGGCCCGGCACCTGCGGGTTGCCGGCGTCGTCCGCCGGCCATTGCGCCAGGTCGAGGTCGAGCACCGGCACGTCCAGCGCCGGCAGCCGCTCGCGCAAACCGCTTTGGGTCAGCACCGCGACCGGGGCGCTGTCGCTGAGCAGGTACTCCAGGCGCTCGGCCGGGTGCGCCGGATCCACCGGCACGTAGCCGGCGCCGGCCTTGAGGATCCCCACCAGGCCGATCAGGGTGTCCAACCCGCGACGGGCGACGATGGCCACGCGGTCGTCAGGCCCCACGCCCAGCCCGGTCAGGTGCCGGGCCAGGGCGTTGGCCCGGCGGTTGAGGTCGGCGTAGGTCAGCTGCTCGCCGAGGAACGCGGCGGCCACGGCGTCGGGCCGCTGTTCGGCCTGGGCCTCGAAGCGTTGCTGGGTGGTGAGGCCTTGCGGATAGTCGGCGGCGGTGGCGTTGAAGCCGTGCAGCACCTGCTCGCGTTCCGCTGCCGTCAGGATCGTCAGTTGATCGATCGGCAGGTTCGGAGACTGCTCCAGCGCAAGCGCCAGGCGCTCCAGCGCGCCGTGCATGTATCCGCAGATCCGCCGGGCCTCGATCCCCGCCCCGGTCAACGCCGTCAGGCTGAAGTCCTCGCCCAGGTCATCGACGCTGAGGGTCACGGGATAGTTGGTGTGCTCCTCGGCCTCCAGCAATCGCATGCCCTGCCAGGCGCGCTCCGCCTCGGCAGAGGCAGAACCTTGCGGTGCGCTGTGACGATAGTTGAGCAGCGTGCCGAACAGCGGCGTGCCCGGCGCCATGGCGCTGCAATGCTGCACCAGGGCCAGTTGCACATGTTCATGCTCCAGCAACTGGTTCAAGCGTTGCTGGACGGCCAGCGCGGCGGCCTTCACGGTTTGCCCGGTCAAGCCGATGCGCAGCGGCAAAGTATTGATGAACACCCCCGGCGAGCGCTCAACGCCCTCGCCGCCGTGCAGGCGGCCGAGCAGGACGGTGCCGAACACCACGTCGTCGCGGCCCGCCAGTTGCCCCAGCACCTGGGCCCAGGCCAGGTGCATCAGGCTGGCGACGCTGATGCCCAGGCGCCGGGCCTGGCGCCGCAGCGTACGGCTGAGCGGGTTGTCCAGCGTCAGGTGCGCCCGCGCCGTCTCGCCGCCCTGCGCGACATGGCGGCCATAGGGCACGGTCGCTTCCTCGACGTCGCCGAGCATCGCCCGGAAGAACGCCTCGTGCGCCCGGTCGTCGAGGCCCGAACGCGTGCGGGCCACATGGTTGCGGTAAGGCACCGGTTCCGCCAAGCGCTGCTCGTGACCGAGCAACACGGCGTTCATCTCGTGTTGCAGCACCTCCAGCGCCACATGGTCCATCACCAGGTGATGGAACAGCAGCAGCGCCACCACGCGCCGGTTGTCCGCATCCCAGGCATGCACCACGCGCAGCAGCGGCGCCTGATCCACGGCCATGCGGTAATGGCGAACATCGAACCGCGCGCGCAATTGCGTCAACGCGTCCCCCGCCCCGGCCGCAAGGTCCAGCGTTTCGCTCACCAGCGACGCCTGGCGCCAGACCACCTGCACCGGCTCGTCCAACCCTTCGTGGAAGAACGACGTGCGCAGGATGTCGTGACGGTCGATCACATGCTGCAAGGCTTCGGCGAACGCGTTCAGGCGCTGCTCGTCGGCAAAGGCGAACTGCGCCTGCAGCACGTACGGATCGCCCTCGGTGGCCGTCAGGTGATGGAACAGGATCCCGGCCTGCAACGGCGCCAGCGGGTAAATGTCCTGCACGTTGGTCGCGCCGCCGGGAACGCCGGCGACGATGCGGTCGATGTCGGCCTGTCCGAGCGCGACCAGCGGCAACAGCTCAGGCGTGATCCGCCGGCAGTCCGGCGCGATGCGGTTGGCCGGCACTTCGGCTTCCGGCGCCCCGCCGACGGCGGCCGCCAGTGCGGCGAGGGTCGGCTGGTTGAACAGCACG
>NZ_JBIVHR010000185.1:0-3677 GCF_044749305.1 Pseudomonas sp. NPDC089534
AACCGCCGACATTCTGCTTGTAAGGCAGACGCTCTCCCAGCTGAGCTAATCACCCGTTTGCATCTCCGAGGCCGCGAAATTTACGCAGGTGCCGAAGCTAAGTCAATACCCTGCTTGAAGTTTTTCTGAAAAAGACGAAATCGTTTCAATCAGGGCACCGCAAACCGGCACTCGAACCCGCCATCTATTCGGAATAGATCATCTTCTTGGTCATGCCGCCGTCGACCACAAACTCCTGGCCCGTGACAAAGCCGGCATTCTTCGACAGCAGCCAGGACACCATCGCCGCCACGTCCTCGACCGTCCCTACCCTGCCCGCCGGATGCTGGGCGTGATCGCTATCGGTCAGCGGCTCGGCCCGACGCACGGAAGGATCCCGCGCATCGATCCAGCCGGGGCTGACGGCATTGACGCGGATCTCCGGCCCAAGGCTGATGGCCAGCGCATGGGTCAAGGCCAGCAGGCCGCCCTTGCTCGCCGCATAGGCCTCGGTGTCCGGCTCCGATTGCCGCGCACGGGTCGACGCCAGATTGACGATGGCGCCGCTGTGCGCGCGCAGGTACGGCGCACAGTGCTTGGCCAGCAGCATCGGGCCGCTGAGGTTCACTGCCAGCACCCGGTTCCACCAGGCCAGATCGAGGCTTTCCAACGTGATGTTGTGCGGATCGGCCACCGCCGCGTTGCACACCAGCGCGTCCAGCCGGCCGAACTGCCCCAGCACCTCGGCCACGCCCGCCGCCACCTGGCCCTCGTCCGCCACGTCCATGGCGATGAACCAGGCGTTTTCGCCCAGCACCTTGGCCACTTTCGAACCGCGCGCGCGATCCAGGTCGGTCAGCACCACCCGCCAGCCTTCGCTGATGAGCCAGGCCGCGATGCCCAGGCCGATGCCGCGCGCCGCCCCCGTGACCAGTGCGACACGGCCATGGGCGCCTGCGGCCCGGTCAGGCAGCTCGATCACAACGCCGCCAACCCGCGCGAGAGGTCGGCCTGCAGGTCCGCCACGTCTTCCAGACCGACCGCGACGCGGATCAGGCTGTCACGGATGCCCGCTGCCTCGCGTTCCTGCGGCGCCAGGCGACCGTGGGACGTGGTGCTCGGGTGGGTGATGGTGGTCTTGCTGTCGCCCAGGTTGGCCGTGATCGACACCAACCGGGTCGCATCGATGAAGCGCCACGCCCCTTCCTTGCCGCCCTTGACCTCAAAGCTCACCACCGCACCGAAGCCTTTCTGCTGACGACGGGCCAGCTCATGCTGCGGATGGCTTTCGAGGCCGGCGTAATGCACCTTCTCGATGCCGTCCTGCTTCTCCAGCCACTCGGCCAGTTGCTGGGCGTTGGCGCAGTGCGCCTTCATCCGCAGGTTCAGGGTCTCCAGACCCTTGAGGAAGATCCAGGCGTTGAACGGGCTCAGGGTAGGCCCTGCGGTGCGCAGGAAACCGACCACTTCCTTCATCTGCTCGCCACGGCCGGCGACCACGCCGCCCATGCAACGGCCCTGGCCGTCGATGAACTTGGTCGCCGAATGCACGACGATGTCAGCGCCCAGCTTCAATGGCTGCTGCAGCGCCGGGGTGCAGAAGCAGTTGTCGACCACCAGCATCGCGCCCTTGGCATGGGCGATTTCCGCCAGCGCGGCGATGTCCACCAGCTCCGCCAGCGGGTTGGACGGCGACTCGACGAACAGCAATTTGGTGTTGGCCTTGATTGCCGCATCCCAAGCCGACAGGTCCGCCAGCGGCACGTAATCGACTTCCACGCCGAAGCGTTTGAAGTACTTCTCGAACAGGCTGATGGTCGAACCGAATACGCTGCGCGAGACCAGCACATGGTCGCCCGCGCTGCACAGGCTCATCACCACCGCCATGATCGCGGCCATGCCGGTGGCGGTGGCGACCGCCTGCTCGGCACCTTCCAGCGCGGCGATGCGCTCTTCGAACGCACGCACGGTCGGGTTGGTGTAGCGCGAATAGACGTTGCCCGGCACTTCCCCGGCAAACCGCGCCGCCGCATCGGCTGCGGTGCGGAACACGTAGCTGGAGGTGAAGAACATCGGATCGCCGTGCTCGCCTTCCGGCGTACGGTGCTGTCCGGCACGTACGGCCAGGGTGTCGAACGCTACGCCTTCGAGATCGCTGTCCAGCCGACCGGCATCCCATTCCTGACTCATGCTGTCACTCCTTGCCCTGATCCTGATAAATGAACGTCTTGCGACAGATGCAAAACCGGCCCCTCAGGGCCGGCGGAAACTCAGTTGTTGTACAGATCGATGATCGCACTGACCGCTTGGGTCTTGGCCTTGGAGGCATCGTTGCGCGCCTGCTCGATCTTGTTCAGGTACGCCTCGTCGACGTCGCCGGTGACGTACTTGCCGTCGAACACCGCGCAATCGAACTGCTCGATCTTGATCTTGCCGCCGCCGACCGCTTCGATCAAGTCAGGCAGATCCTGGTAGACCAGCCAATCGGCGCCGATCAGGTCGGCCACGTCCTGGGTCGAACGGTTGTGGGCGATCAGCTCGTGGGCGCTCGGCATGTCGATGCCGTACACGTTCGGGAAGCGCACGGCCGGGGCCGCGGAGCAGAAGTAGACGTTTTTCGCGCCGGCTTCGCGGGCCATCTGGATGATCTGCTTGCAGGTGGTGCCGCGCACGATGGAGTCGTCCACCAGCATCACGTTCTTGCCGCGGAACTCCAGCTCGATGGCGTTGAGCTTCTGGCGCACCGATTTCTTGCGCGCGGCCTGGCCGGGCATGATGAAGGTACGGCCGATGTAGCGGTTCTTGACGAAGCCTTCGCGGAACTTCACGCCCAGGTGGTTGGCCAGCTCCAGGGCTGCGGTGCGGCTGGTGTCCGGGATCGGGATGACCACGTCGATGTCATGGTCCGGGCGCTCGCGCTGGATCTTCTCGGCCAGCTTCTCGCCCATGCGCAGACGGGCCTTGTACACCGACACGCCGTCGATGATCGAGTCCGGACGCGCCAGGTAGACGTGCTCGAAGATGCACGGGGTCAGGGACGGGTTGGTCGCGCACTGACGGGTGTGCAGCTTGCCGTCTTCGGTGATGTATACAGCCTCGCCCGGCGCCAGGTCGCGGATCAGGGTGAAGCCGAGCACGTCCAGGGACACGCTCTCGGAGGCGATCATGTACTCGACGCCTTCGTCGGTGTGACGCTGGCCGAACACGATCGGACGGATGCCGTGCGGATCGCGGAAACCGACGATGCCGTAGCCGGTGATCATCGCCACCACCGCATAACCGCCGACGCAACGGTTGTGCACGTCGGTCACGGCGGCGAACACGTCCTCTTCGGTCGGCTGCAGCTTGCCACGCTGGGCCAGTTCGTGGGCGAACACGTTGAGCAGCACTTCCGAGTCGGAACTGGTGTTGACGTGGCGCAGGTCGGACTCGTAGATCTCCTTGGCCAACTGTTCGACGTTGGTCAGGTTGCCGTTGTGCGCCAGGGTGATGCCATAAGGCGAGTTCACATAGAACGGTTGGGCTTCGGCCGAGGTCGAGCTGCCGGCGGTCGGGTAACGGACGTGGCCGATCCCCATGTGGCCCACCAGGCGCTGCATGTGACGCTGCTGGAACACGTCACGCACCAGGCCATTGTCCTTGCGCAGGAACAACCGGCCATCATGGCTGGTCACGATCCCGGCAGCGTCCTGGCCGCG
>NZ_JBIVHR010000186.1:0-3659 GCF_044749305.1 Pseudomonas sp. NPDC089534
CGTCGATGTTGATCTTGGCGTCCAGGCAGTGCAGGTCGCCGTCGGCCTTGATCACCAGCGGGTTCACTTCCAGCAGAGCCAGGTCGTGATCCTTGAACAGCTTGGCCAGACCGGTGAAGATCTTGGCGAACTGGGCAACTTGCTTGCCTTCCAGACCCAGCTGGAACGCCAGCTCGCGGCCCTGGAACGGCTGAGCGCCGACCAGCGGATCGATGGTGGCCTTCAGGATTTTTTCTGGAGTGTCGTGAGCGATCTTCTCGATGTCCACGCCACCTTCGGTGGAAGCCATGAACACGATGCGGCGGCTCGAACGGTCAACGACAGCGCCCAGGTACAGCTCTTTAGCGATATCAGTGCACGATTCAACCAGGATCTTGGTGACCGGCTGACCGTTGGCGTCAGTCTGGTAGGTCACCAGACGCTTGCCCAGCCACTGCTGTGCGAAGGCCTTGGCGTCTTCTTTGCTGCGAACCAGCTTGACGCCGCCCGCTTTACCGCGACCACCGGCGTGAACCTGGGCTTTGACGACCCACTCGTTGCCGCCGATCTTGTCGCAAGCTTCTGCCGCTTCTTCCGGGGTGTCTACCGCGTAGCCTTTGGATACTGGCAGGCCGTACTCAGCGAACAGCTGCTTACCCTGATACTCGTGAAGATTCATGCTTTTTACCGTCTTCGTTAGGTACTGCGCATTCGGCGCTGCGCTCTTTATGAGTGCCGCGCCACCTGTGACTGCTGCTTGCGCAGCCTTTCCGGATACCCGGTGCAGCTACGCAAGACTGCGTCCAGCGGACATTCCGCGGTGAGTCTTGCACGCAAGGCTCACGACGGGCCGATACCGCCGTGGTTTCTTATTGTCTCTTCGGACATGCGAAAGCTGCTGCGCTAGGAAATACTGCGTTAAAAACAGGCTCGAAATGCTCATTGACTGAAGTCAACTCCGCTTTCTCGCCTGTTTTTGCCTTGTCTTTCCGTCGCTCGCTACGCTTTCACAAAGCCCTCAACGCTTCTTGCGGTTGGCCACGTGGATGGCGCCGCCATTCACGGCCAAAGCAGCTTCGTGCAAGGCTTCGGACAGGGTCGGATGGGAGAATACCATCATGCCCAGGTCTTCAGCGCTGGTGCCGAATTCCATGCCGATCGCGCCCTGCTGAACCAGTTCGGCAGCGCTCGGGCCAATCACGTGCACGCCCAGGACGCGGTCGGTCTTGGCGTCGGCGATGACCTTGACGAAACCGCCGGTGTCGTTGGCCGCCATGGCACGGCCGGAGGCCGCGAACGGGAAGGTGCCGACGTTAACTTCAACGCCTTCGGCTTTCAAGGCCTGCTCGGTCTTGCCGACCCACGCGATTTCCGGGTGAGTATAAATAACCGAAGGGATCAGGTCATAGTTCATCTGAGCCTTGTGGCCCTTGATGCGCTCGACGACCATGATGCCCTCTTCCGACGCCTTGTGCGCCAGCATCATGCCACGAACCACGTCGCCGATGGCGTAAACGCCCGGTACGCTGGTCGCGCAGTGGTCGTCAACGAAGATGAAACCACGCTCGTCGATGGTCACGCCGCTGTCGGCGGCCAGCAGATCGGTGGTCACCGGACGGCGACCGACGGCTACGATCAGCTTGTCGAAGGTGATGGACTGTTCGCCGTTGGCGTCGGTGTAGTTCACGACGACTTCGTCGCCGGTCACTTTGGAGCCGGTCACGCGGGCGCCCAGCTTGATGTCCAGGCCCTGTTTGGTCAGGGTCTTCAGCGCTTCCTTGGAGACGGCGGTGTCCGCGGCCATCAGGAAGGTGTCCAGTGCTTCCAGGACGGTGACTTCAGCACCCAGACGCGACCAGACCGAGCCCAGCTCCAGGCCGATCACGCCGGCGCCGATCACGCCCAGACGCTTAGGCACGGTCTGGAATTCCAGGGCGCCGGTGGAGTCGACGATGACTTTCTGGTCGACCGGAGCCGGCGGAATGTCGATCGGACGGGAGCCGGAAGCCAGGATCACGTTCTCGGCTTCGATGACTTCCACCGAACCGTCAGGCTTGGTGACTTCGACTTTCTTGCCGGCCAGCAGCTTGCCGTGGCCCTGGATCGAAGTGACGCCGTTGGCCTTGAACAGGGTGGCAACGCCGCCGGTCAGGTTCTTGACGATGCCGGCCTTGCGGCCGACCATCGCGGCGACGTCCATCTTCACTTCGCCGGTGGAGATGCCGTGGACGTTGAAGCTCTCTTTCGCTTCCTTGTATTTCCAGGAGCTGTCCAGCAGCGCCTTGGAAGGAATGCAGCCTACGTTCAGGCAGGTGCCGCCCAGGGCCAGCTTGCCTTCGCCATCGGTGTACTTCTCGATGCAGGCAGTGGTGAGGCCCAGCTGTGCGGCCTTGATGGCAGCCACGTAGCCGCCAGGGCCCGCGCCGATCACTACTACGTCAAATTTCTGCGACATTCAAAAAATCCTCTTGAGCGAAAAGCTTCAAGCCGCAAGCTGCAAGCCGAACCGCCCTTTCCTGCGGCTCGAAGCTTGCAGCTCACAGCTGCTTCTATCAGATATCCAGCAACAGACGAGCCGGATCTTCCAGCAGGTTCTTGATGGTCACCAGGAAGGTTACAGCTTCTTTGCCATCGATCAGACGGTGATCGTAGGACAGCGCCAGGTACATCATCGGACGGATCACGACCTGACCGTTGACCGCCATAGGACGCTGGATGATGTTGTGCATGCCCAGGATCGCGGCCTGCGGCGGGTTGACGATCGGGGTCGACATCATCGAACCGAAGGTGCCGCCGTTGGTGATGGTGAAGGTACCGCCGGTCATCTCTTCCATCGACAGTTTGCCGTCACGGGCTTTCTTGCCGAAAGTGGCGATGCCGCCTTCGATTTCAGCCAGGCTCATCAGTTCGGCGTTGCGCAGAACCGGCACCACCAGACCACGGTCGCTGGAAACGGCGACACCGATGTCGGCGTAGCCGTGGTAGACGATGTCCGAACCGTCGATCGACGCGTTCACGGCCGGGAAGCGCTTCAGGGCTTCGGTGGCGGCTTTCACGAAGAACGACATGAAGCCCAGGCGCACGCCGTTGTGGGACTTCTCGAACAGATCCTTGTACTTCGAACGCAGGGCCATGACTTCGGTCATGTCGACTTCGTTGAAGGTGGTCAGCATCGCCATGTTCGACTGGGCTTCGACCAGACGCTCGGCGACCTTGGCACGCAGGCGGGTCATCGGAACGCGCTTCTCGACGCGGTCGCCGGCAGCGAACACCGGAGCGGCGGCGGCAGGCGCGGCAGCCTTGGCAGGCGCAGCGGCCGGAGCGGCCTTCTTGGCGGCAACGGCAGCCACCACGTCTTCCTTGGTCACGCGACCGCCCTTGCCGGTGCCGGCAACGGAAGCGATGTTGATGCCGTTCTCTTCAGCCAGCTTGCGTGCGGCAGGCGCAGCGATCGGGTCGTCTTCGCCGTCGGCGGCAGCCGGGGCAGCGGCAGCGGCGGCCGGAGCAGCAGCGGCAGCCGGAGCGGCGGCAGCGGCGCCGCCTTCAACGATGGAGCCCAGCACTTCGTCGGACAGAACGGTGTCGCCTTCGTTCTTGACGATTGCGCCCAGCACGCCGTCGGCGGTGGCCAGCACTTCGTCGCGGTCTACCGCCAGTTCGTCGACCAGGCCGGCCTGCAA
>NZ_JBIVHR010000187.1:0-3479 GCF_044749305.1 Pseudomonas sp. NPDC089534
CAACGGCGTGCGGCTGATTTCCCACCAGCTCTTTGATTCCGGGCAATGACCCAACCCTGCTGTTCACCAACGCAGGCATGAACCAGTTCAAGGACTGCTTCCTGGGCCAGGAAAAGCGCGCGTACACCCGCGCCGTCAGCAGCCAGAAATGCGTGCGCGCCGGCGGCAAGCACAACGACCTGGAAAACGTCGGTTACACCGCCCGTCACCACACCTTCTTCGAAATGCTGGGCAACTTCAGCTTCGGCGATTACTTCAAGCGTGACGCCATCACCTTCGCCTGGACGTTCCTGACGTCCGACAAGTGGCTGAACCTGCCGAAGGAAAAACTGTGGGTGACCGTCTACGCCACCGACGACGAAGCCTACGACATCTGGACCAAGGAAGTCGGCGTGCCGGCCGAGCGCATGGTGCGCATCGGCGACAACAAGGGCGCGCCTTACGCCTCCGACAACTTCTGGACCATGGGCGACACCGGCCCGTGCGGTCCGTGCACCGAGATTTTCTACGATCACGGCGCCGACATCTGGGGCGGCCCGCCGGGCTCGCCGGAAGAGGACGGCGACCGCTACATCGAAATCTGGAACAACGTGTTCATGCAGTTCAACCGCACCGCCGACGGCGTGCTGCACCCGCTGCCGGCACCGTCGGTGGACACCGGCATGGGCCTTGAGCGGATCAGCGCCGTGCTGCAGCACGTGCACTCGAACTACGAGATCGACCTGTTCCAGAGCCTGCTGACCGCTTCGGCCAAGGCCATCGGCTGCACCAACGACGGCCAGGCTTCGCTGAAAGTGGTGGCCGACCACATCCGTTCCTGCGGCTTCCTGGTCGCCGACGGCGTGCTGCCTTCCAACGAAGGCCGCGGCTACGTGCTGCGCCGGATCATCCGTCGCGCCTGCCGCCACGGCAACAAGCTGGGCGCCAAGGGCAGCTTCTTCTATCAGATCGTCGCGGCGCTGGTGGCCGAGATGGGCGAAGCCTTCCCGGAGCTCAAGTCCCAGCAGGCGCACATCGAGCGCGTGCTCAAGGCCGAGGAAGAGCAGTTCGCCAAGACCCTGGAGCAGGGCCTGAAGATCCTCGAACAGGATCTGGCCGAGCTCAAGGGCGAAGTCGTGCCGGGCGACGTGGTGTTCAAGCTCTACGACACCTACGGCTTCCCGATGGACCTGACCGCGGACATCGCCCGCGAGCGCAGCCTGACCATCGACGAGGCCGGCTTCGAGCGCGAAATGGAGGCCCAGCGTGAGCGCGCCCGTTCCGCCAGCTCGTTCGGCCTGGACTACAACAGCCTGGTCAAGGTCGACGTCGACACCGAGTTCACCGGCTACCACGCCACCCGCGGTTCGGCGAAAGTCGTCGCGCTCTATAAAGACGGCCAGTCCGTGGACGTCTTGAGTGAAGGGCAGGAAGGCGTGATCGTGCTGAACCAGACCCCGTTCTATGCGGAGTCCGGCGGCCAGGTCGGCGACTGCGGCTACATTCAGGCCGGCAACAGCCGTTTCGACGTGCGCGACACCACCAAGACCGGCGGCGCATTCCTGCACCACGGCGTGCTGGCCTCGGGCAGCCTGATCGTCGGCGCGCCGGTGGAGACCCACGTCGAAGCCGACGTGCGCCACGCCACCTCGCTGAACCACTCGGCCACCCACCTGCTGCACGCGGCATTGCGCAAGGTGCTGGGCGACCACGTTCAGCAGAAGGGCTCGCTGGTCGACAGTCAGCGCCTGCGTTTCGACTTCAGCCACTTCGAGGCGATCAAGCCTGAACAGCTGAAGGCGCTGGAAGACATCGTCAACGCCGAGATCCGCAAGAACTCGGCGGTCGAGACCGAAGAGACCGACATCGACACCGCCAAGAAGAAAGGCGCGATGGCGCTGTTCGGCGAGAAGTACGGCGACAGCGTGCGCGTGCTGAGCATGGGCGGCGACTTCTCCGTCGAGCTGTGCGGCGGCATCCACGCCAACCGCACCGGCGACATCGGCCTGCTGAAGATCATCAGCGAAGGCGGTGTGGCCTCCGGCGTGCGCCGCATCGAGGCAGTGACCGGCGCAGCGGCGCTGGCCTACCTGAACGCGGCCGAAGAGCAACTCAAGGAAGCGGCCAGCCTGGTCAAGGGCAGCCGCGACAACCTGATCGACAAGCTGTCGGCTGTGCTGGAGCGCAACCGCCTGCTGGAGAAGCAGCTCGAGCAGCTGCAGGCCAAGGCCGCCAGCGCGGCGGGCGACGATCTATCGGCCCAGGCCGCGGACGTCAAGGGCGTGAAGGTGCTGGCCGCCCGTCTGGACGGTCAGGACGGCAAGGCGCTGCTGGCGCTGGTCGATCAGCTGAAGAACAAACTCGGTCGCGCAGTGATCCTGCTCGGCAGTGTCCATGAGGAAAAGGTCGTACTGGTCGCAGGCGTGACCAAGGACCTGACCGGCCAACTCAAGGCCGGTGATTTGATGAAGCAGGCTGCTGCGGCAGTGGGCGGGAAGGGCGGCGGTCGCCCGGACATGGCGCAAGGCGGCGGTACAGACGCCGGCGCACTGGACAGCGCGCTGGCGCTGACCGCTCCGTTCGTCGAGCAGGGTTTATGAGACGCGCCGCCGGGCCCGCAGTCTAGTGGGGGGCCCGGCGGCCGTTCGAGTGATTATTGGGCGCCCTTCATGGGCAGAGGCGGCTTTGAAATGGCTTTGATCGTACAGAAATTTGGAGGCACCACGGTCGGCAGCGTCGAGAGAATCGAGCAGGTCGCCGACAAGGTTAAGAAATTCCGCGATGCCGGCGATGACCTGGTGGTTGTGCTGTCTGCAATGAGCGGCGAAACCAACCGTCTGATCGATCTGGCCAAGCAAATCAGTGGCGAAGATCAACCGGTTCCCCGTGAGCTGGACGTGATCGTCTCCACCGGCGAGCAGGTCACGATCGCCCTGTTGGCCATGGCGCTGATCAAGCGCGGTGTGCCGGCGGTGTCGTACACCGGCAACCAGGTGCGGATCCTGACGGACAGCGCGCACAACAAGGCGCGCATCCTGCAGATCGACGACCAGAAGATCCGCGGCGACCTGAAGGCCGGCCGCGTCGTCGTCGTCGCCGGTTTCCAGGGCGTCGACGAGCACGGCAACATCACCACCCTGGGCCGTGGCGGTTCCGACACCACCGGTGTGGCGCTGGCCGCTGCGCTGAAGGCTGACGAATGCCAGATCTACACTGACGTCGACGGTGTCTACACCACCGACCCGCGTGTGGTGTCCGTGGCTCAGCGCCTGGACAAGATCACCTTCGAAGAGATGCTGGAAATGGCCAGCCTCGGCTCCAAGGTGCTGCAGATCCGTGCGGTGGAGTTCGCCGGCAAGTACAACGTTCCGCTGCGCGTACTGCACAGCTTCAAGGAGGGTCCTGGCACCCTCATTACTATTTATGAAGAGTAAACCATGTAACAGACGATCATTTCCGGAATCGCCTTCAATAGTGATGATGTCTTTTTGAGTATCAGT
>NZ_JBIVHR010000188.1:0-3313 GCF_044749305.1 Pseudomonas sp. NPDC089534
TCCTGAAGATTGGATGAACGGCGTTTAGAATTTTTTACATGGCAGCTGTTAATTATTATGTTCACTGCTGTTTCGCGGAGCCAGTCAACCCGAACGGCAAAGTGAAGTCAATAGCGAACACAGGGCCGTTCAGCGTTTATTTTTCGGGCTTTTTTTAACATTCCCATGCCGACGCAGGCGCCAGAGCGGCGGAAATCCTGAAGATTGGATGAACGGCGTTTAGAATTTTTTACATGGCAGTTGTTAATTAAAATAAACGCGGCTAAGCTCCGGAAAAGCTCGTTCAAGTGTCAAACTTCGAGGTGAATAAAAATGGCATTCAAGCCATTGATCGGCGTTACTGCGTGCGTCAAACAGATCGGCCTGCACCCCTACCACATCAGCGGCGACAAGTACGTGCGTGCTGTCAGCGTCGCGGCGCAGGGGCTGCCGGTGGTCATTCCTTCCCTGGGTGAACTGACGGAAATCGGCGACCTGCTCGGTCAGCTCGACGGCCTGCTGCTCACCGGCTCGCCCTCCAACGTGGAACCCTTCCACTATCAGGGCCCGGCCAGCGCCCCCGGCACGGATCACGATCCGGCGCGGGACGCCACCACCCTTCCCCTCCTGCGTGCGGCCATTGCGGCGGGCGTTCCGGTGCTCGGCATCTGCCGCGGCTTCCAGGAAATGAACGTGGCCTTCGGCGGCAGCCTGCACCAGAAGGTGCATGAACTGCCGGGCATGCTCGACCACCGCGAAGCCGACAGCCCGGATGTCGCCGTGCAGTACGCCCCGGCCCATGCCGTGACGGTGCTGGCCGGCGGCGTGTTCGAGGCGCTGGAGCTGCCGGGCGAATTCCAGGTCAACTCCATCCACAGCCAAGGCATCGACCGCCTCGCCCCCGGCCTGCGCGCCGAAGCGGTGGCGCCGGACGGCCTGATCGAGGCGGTGTCGGTCGAGCACAGCCCGACGTTCGCCGTCGGCGTGCAGTGGCATCCGGAGTGGCAGGTGCTGGACAACCCGCCCTACCTGAAGATTTTCCAGGCGTTCGGCGCGGCGTGCCGGCAACGAGCGGCGCGGCGCCACCAGCGCTGACCTCCCCGTAGACGCAAAACCCTTTACTGCCCCCACGGGAGCGGCGGCTGCGCGTGTGCACATCCGTCACCCGTGAAAACAACGAAACCGCAATAACAACAAGTACGACCAGGCAGCCAGGACGGCGGCGCCGAACAAGCCGGATCGGCAGGAGTGTCGGCAATCGGATCGATGCAAAACCCTGTGGGAGCTGGCTTGCCAGCGATGGCGGCGGGTCAGTCACCCTCAATGTCGAGGGTGATGGCCTCATCGCTGGCAAGCCAGCTCCCACAGGGGGATGCGGTCCGAGAGGAATGACTCCAAACGATCTGCAATCCACTTTTGAGCCAGGCCATTTGGCCCGGCGACTGAAACCTGTTGGGAGTTTCACATGGCAAACGCCTCCAGCACTTACAGGAAGGCCCTTGAAGGTCATCAGCAACCGAAGAAGGTTCTGGTGAAAGTCGATCGCGTCACCAAGAAATTCGACGAAACCACCGCCGTGGACGACGTGTCCCTGGAGATCCATCAGGGCGAGATCTTTGCCCTGCTCGGCGGCTCGGGTTCCGGCAAGTCGACCCTGCTGCGCATGCTCGCCGGGTTCGAGCGTCCCACCGACGGGCGGATCCTGCTCGACGGCGTGGACATCACCGACATACCGCCGTACGAACGACCGATCAACATGATGTTCCAGTCCTATGCGCTGTTCCCGCACATGACGGTGGCGCAGAACATCGCCTTCGGCCTCAAGCAGGACCGTTTGCCGGCCAGCGAGATCGACGCCCGCGTCGAAGAGATGCTGCGCCTGGTGCACATGACCCAATACGCCAAGCGCAAGCCGCACCAGCTGTCCGGCGGCCAGCGTCAGCGCGTGGCCCTGGCCCGATCGCTGGCCAAGCGGCCGAAGCTGCTGCTGCTCGACGAACCGATGGGCGCGCTGGACAAGAAGCTGCGCTCGCAGATGCAGCTGGAACTGGTGGAGATCATCGAGCGCGTCGGCGTGACCTGCGTGATGGTGACCCACGACCAGGAAGAGGCCATGACCATGGCCGAGCGCATCGCGATCATGCACCTGGGCTGGATCGCCCAGGTCGGCAGCCCGGTGGACATCTATGAGGCACCGGTCAACCGCATGGTCTGCGAATTCATCGGCAACGTGAACGCCTTCGACGGCACCGTGGTGGAAGACCTCGAAGGCCACGCGATCATTCACAGCCCCGACCTTGCGCAGAAGATCTACGTCGGCCACGGCGTCAGCACCTCGGTGCAGGACAAGTCGATCACCTACGCGATCCGCCCGGAAAAGATGCTGGTCAGCTCCCTCAAGCCCGAAGCCCGCTACAACTGGTCCGAAGGCAAGGTGCACGACATCGCCTACCTCGGCGGCCATTCGGTGTTCTACGTCGAGCTGCCCGGCGGCAAGATCGTCCAGTCGTTCATGGCCAACGCCGAACGCCGCGGCGCGCGGCCGACCTGGGACGACAAGGTCTATGTGTGGTGGGAAGACGACAGCGGCGTGGTGCTGCGCTCATGAGCACTCTCAATCAGCGGGTCATGCGGTGGGTGCCCAGCGGACGCAAGTTCGTCATCGGGATTCCTTTCATCTGGCTGTTCCTGTTCTTCATGCTGCCGTTCTTTTTGGTGATGAAGATCAGTTTCTCGGAAGCGGCCCTGTCGATTCCGCCCTACTCGGAGATCTACACCTACGCCGAGCAGAAATTCCAGCTGTTCCTCAACATCGGCAACTACAGCATGCTCGGCGAAGACGAGCTGTACCTGTCGGCCTACCTCGGTTCGCTGAAGGTCGCGCTGCTCAGCACGCTGATGTGCCTGGTGATCGGTTTCCCGATGGCCTACGCGATCACCAAGGCCAGCAAGGAAGCGCAGAACGTGCTGTTGCTGCTGATCATGATGCCGACCTGGACCGCGATCCTGATCCGCGTATACGCGTGGATGGGCATCCTCAGCAACAACGGCCTGCTCAATGCGTTCCTGATGTGGACGGGGCTGACCGATCACCCGATCGAGATCCTCAACACCAACACGGCGGTCTATATCGGTGTCGTGTATGCGTACTTGCCGTTCATGGTGCTGCCGCTCTACGCCAACCTGGTCAAGCACGACGGCAGTCTGCTTGAGGCCGCGCAGGACCTGGGGTCGAGCAACTTCAACAACTTCTGGAAGATCACCGTGCCGCTGGCCAAAAACGGCATCATCGCCGGCTGCATGCTGGTGTTCATCCCGGTGGTGGGCGAGTTCG
>NZ_JBIVHR010000189.1:0-3022 GCF_044749305.1 Pseudomonas sp. NPDC089534
ACTCGCTGCCGTCGATGTTCGCCAGGTAGTGGCAGCGCACGCCTTTCTGGGCGTAGGACAGCAGGGCTTCGGACACCAGCTCAGGGCCGAGGAACGAGCCGCCGATGCCGATGTTCACCACGTCGGTGATCGGCTTCTCGGTGTAGCCGCGCCACAGGCCGTCATGGATGCGGCCCACCAGATCGGTCATCTGGTTCAGCACTTTGTGCACGTCGGGCATCACGTTGACGCCGTTGACCGACAGCTTGTCGCCCACCGGACGGCGCAGGGCGGTGTGCAGGGCAGGGCGGCCTTCGGAGGCGTTGATGATTTCGCCTTCGAACAGCGATTTGATCGCGCCCTTGAGGTCGACTTCATTGGCCAGGCCCACCAGCAGGTCGCGGGTCTGGGCGTTGATCAGGTTCTTCGAATAGTCGAGAAACAGTCCGCAGCTGCTCAGGGTGAATTGGGTGAAGCGCTGCGGGTCGGCGTTGAAGGCTTCGCGCATGCTGAAATCCTGCATGGCTTGGCGGTGGTCTTTCAACGCTTGCCAGGCAGGCAGAGCGGTAACGTCATGAGGAGTGCGGTAGTACGCCATCGCTGCGGTTTTCCTTTTTACTTGAACGGCCTTTAGAACACGGATCGGACCGCCAGGCCCGGTCCGGGCATGGGGTCGGCTGCGTTGACGCGATTTCACGGCGCAGGGCGAATACAGTAAACCCCGCGCTCCGATCTGTCTTGGCTTTGTCTGACCCGTTTCCTGTACTTTTTTAACATCAAGGCAGGAAACGGCCGACAAACGGTGGGGCAGGGGCGTCCCGGTCAGGCGACCTGAACCGGGATGGCGTTGCTGGTGTGGCTCAGTTCGTTGCCCGGGGCCATGTAAAGCATGCGCGGCTTGAAGTTCACCAGTTCCGCTTCGCTGTAGTGGGCGTAGGCGCAAATGATCACGCGGTCGCCGACCTTGGCCTTGTGCGCCGCCGCGCCATTGACCGAAATCATCCGCGAGCCTTCTTCGCCGCGGATCGCGTAGGTGGTGAAGCGTTCGCCGTTGTCGACGTTGTAGATCTGGATCTGCTCGTATTCGCGGATGCCGGACAGGTCCAGCCACTCGCCGTCGATGGCGCAGGAACCTTCGTAATCGAGAACCGCGTGAGTGACTTCGGCGCGGTGCAGCTTGGCCTTGAGCATGATGGCGTGCATGAGGGGTTCCCCTGGTCGGAATCGAACGGCAGGCAGTGTGCCCGAAGGGGGGGAGGGCGGCAATATGGCCGGATCTCGGCGGGGGGACGGCCGACGCCATCGCCAGCAGGCTGGCTCCCGCAGGGGGCTCGGGTGGGCGCGGGATTTGTGGTTCCCGCAAAGCAATGTGGGAGCGAGCCTGCTCGCGATGGCGGCCTGCCAGTCACCGGTTGGGTCGACTGAAGGCTGGGCATCGCGGGCAGGCCCGCTCCCACAAGGGATGGCGGCGGTCAGGCCGGGGTGTCGAGGTTCAGGTGCAGGTTGTCGATCAGCCGGGTGGTGCCCAGGAACGCGGCCACCAGGATCACCAGGTCGCGGTCGTCCGCGGTCGCCGGACGCAGGGTCAGGGCGTGGCGGATCTCCAGGTAGTCCGGACGCAGGCCGGCGTCTTCCAGTTGCTTGAGCTGCGCCTGGATCAGCGCCGGGAAGTCACGCTCGCCTTGCTTGATCGACTCGGCAATGGCGCTCAGCGTGCGGTAGACCACCGGTGCCACGGCACGTTGCTCCTCGCTGAGGAACCCGTTGCGCGACGACAGCGCGAGGCCGTCGGCGGCCCGCACGGTCGG
Source organism: Pseudomonas sp. NPDC089534 (assembly GCF_044749305.1). Lineage (NCBI taxonomy): Bacteria > Pseudomonadati > Pseudomonadota > Gammaproteobacteria > Pseudomonadales > Pseudomonadaceae > Pseudomonas > Pseudomonas sp. NPDC089534. Next base: position 1,788 of record NZ_JBIVHR010000189.1, read on the forward strand.
CTCGCCGATGATCTGGATCGGCATGTTCAGGTCGTGCACCAGCGCGCGGATCACCGCCAGTTGCTGGAAGTCCTTCTGGCCGAAGATCGCCAGGTCCGGCTGCACCATGTTGAACAGCTTGCTGACCACCGTCGCCACGCCTTCGAAATGCCCGGGACGGCTGGCGCCGCACAGGCCTTCGGACAATTGCGGGACGCTGACCCGGGTCTGTCCGGCCATGCCGTCGGGGTACAACTCCTCGACGGTCGGGGCGAACAGCAGGTCGCAACCGGCCTCCAGCAGCTTTTCCTGGTCCGCCGCCAGGGTGCGCGGGTACTTGTCGAGGTCTTCGCCGGCGCCGAACTGCAGCGGGTTGACGAAAATGCTCGCGACCACGAAGTCCACGCGCTGGGTGGCTTTGGTGATCAGCGCGATGTGGCCGCTGTGCAGGTTGCCCATGGTCGGCACGAAGCCGATGCGCTTGCCTTCGCTGCGGGCGCGGGCCACGGCGGCACGCAGTTCGCGTACTGTTTTGACGGTGTTCATGCGGAGAATCCGTGTTCGATGCCAGGGAACGTGGCGGCTTTGACTTCGTTGACGTAGGCCTTCAGCGCGGCCGGGATGCTGTCCTGACCGTCCATGAAGTTCTTCACGAACTTCGGCACGCGGCCGCTGATCGACAGGCCGAGCATGTCGTGCAGCACCAGCACCTGACCGTCGGTGGCGTTGCCGGCGCCGATGCCGATCACCGGGATCTTCACCGCCTGGCTGATTTCGGCGGCCAGTTCGCTCGGCACGCATTCGAGCAGCAGCATGGCCGCGCCGGCCTGCTCCAGCGAGATCGCATCGGCGCGCATCTGCCGCGCCTGGTTCTCGTTGCGGCCCTGCACCTTGTAGCCGCCGAGAATGTTCACGGCCTGCGGGGTGAGGCCCATGTGCGCGCAGACGGGAACGCCGCGCTCGGCCAGCAGGCGGATCGATTCCGCCAGCCACAGCGCACCCTCGACCTTGACCATGTGCGCGCCGGCCTGCATCAGCATGGCGCTGTTGGTCATGGTCTGTTCCAGGGTGGCGTTGGCCATGAACGGCAGGTCCGCCAGGATCAGGGCATCGGTGTTGCCGCGCTTGACGCTGGCGACGTGGTAGGCCATTTCCGCAGTGGTCACCGGCAGGGTGCTGTCGTGACCCTGCAGGACCATGCCGAGGGAGTCGCCCACCAGCAGCACTTCGACACCGGCCTCGTTGCAGGCGTGGGC
>NZ_JBIVHR010000190.1:0-2815 GCF_044749305.1 Pseudomonas sp. NPDC089534
CCGGGCAGTCAACGTGCGCGTAGTGACGAATGTTCGAATCGTACTCTACGTGCGCGGTGTTGATGGTGATACCACGAGCCTTCTCTTCCGGGGCGCTGTCGATCTTGTCGAAGTCAACAACGGCCGAACCGAAAACCTCGGAGCAAACACGGGTCAGGGCAGCGGTCAGAGTGGTTTTACCGTGGTCAACGTGACCGATGGTGCCAACGTTGACGTGCGGTTTACTACGTTCAAATTTTTCTTTAGCCACGACAATTAACTCCTAGCCTAAAGGGGCTGAATCAGCCTTGTTTTTTAACGAGAGCTTCGACGATGTTCGACGGAGCTTCGGAGTATTTGGAGAATTCCATGGAGTAGCTCGCGCGACCCTGAGACATGGAACGGACGTCGGTCGCATAACCGAACATCTCACCCAGCGGAACTTCGGCGCGGATAACCTTGCCGGACACCGAGTCTTCCATACCCTGGATCAGACCACGACGACGGTTCAGGTCACCCATCACGTCACCCATGTAGTCCTCAGGGGTTACTACTTCAACCTTCATGATCGGCTCAAGCACAACACCGCCGCCCTTCTGGGCCAGCTGCTTGGTCGCCATGGAGGCCGCCACCTTGAACGCCATCTCGTTGGAGTCGACGTCGTGGTAGGAACCATCAAACACGGTAGCCTTCAGGCCGATCAGCGGATAACCGGCGACAACGCCGTTCTTCATCTGCTCTTCGATACCCTTCTGGATAGCCGGGATGTATTCCTTCGGAACCACACCACCCACAACTTCGTTGGTGAAGACCAGGCCTTCGGTGATGTTGCCCTTCTCGTCAACGTCTGGCTCCGAGAAGCGGATCCAGCAGTGACCGAACTGACCGCGACCGCCCGACTGACGAACGAACTTGCCTTCGATCTCAACGTTGCTCTTGCTGATCTTCTCGCGGTACGAAACCTGCGGCTTGCCGATGTTGGCCTCGACGTTGAACTCGCGCTTCATGCGGTCAACGAGGATGTCCAGGTGCAGCTCACCCATACCGGAGATGATGGTCTGACCAGTCTCTTCGTCGGTCTTGACGCGGAACGACGGGTCTTCCTGAGCCAGCTTGCCCAGTGCGATACCCATCTTTTCCTGGTCCTGCTTGGTTTTCGGCTCTACAGCCACCGAAATCACAGGCTCAGGGAAATCCATACGCTCAAGGATCACCTGCTTCTCGAGATCGCACAGGGTGTCACCGGTGGTGACGTCCTTCATGCCGATCAGAGCAGCGATGTCGCCTGCACGCACTTCCTTGATCTCTTCACGCTGGTTGGCGTGCATCTGCACCATACGACCAACGCGCTCTTTCTTGCCCTTGACCGAGTTGATGACGGAGTCACCGGAGGTCAGGAAGCCCGAGTAGACGCGGACGAAAGTCAGAGTGCCCACGAACGGGTCGGTGGCAATCTTGAACGCCAGAGCCGAGAACGGCTCGGCGTCGTCGGCGTGACGCTCGATCTTCGGAGCGTTTTCGTCTTCGACGTTGTCCGGGTGGATGCCCTGGATTGCAGGGATCTCGGTCGGAGCCGGCAGGAAGTCGATAACGGCGTCGAGAACCAGGGGAACGCCCTTGTTCTTGAACGAGGAACCGCAGACCGCAGGAACGATCTCGCTCGCCAGGGTACGGGCGCGCAGACCAGCCTTGATCTCTTCGACGGACAGGTCACCTTCTTCAAGGTACTTGTTCATCAGCTCTTCGTTGGCTTCGGCCGCAGCCTCGACCATGTTGTTGCGCCATTCGTTGGCCAGCTCAACCATATCGGCAGGAATCTCTTCCTCGCGATAGGTGGTGCCTTTGTCGTCTTCGTTCCAGTAGATAGCCTTCATCTTGATCAGGTCGACCTGACCCTGGAAGTTATCTTCTGCACCGATGGCCAGCTGAACCGGAACCGGGGTGTGGCCCAGACGGTTTTTGATCTGGCCGACAACGCGCAGGAAGTTCGCGCCGGCACGGTCCATCTTGTTCACGTAAACGACACGTGGAACGCCGTACTTGTTGGCTTGACGCCATACGGTTTCGGACTGAGGCTCAACACCGGAGGTGCCGCAGAAAACAACGACCGCGCCGTCGAGTACACGCAGCGAACGCTCTACTTCAATGGTGAAGTCTACGTGGCCGGGGGTATCGATGACGTTTACGCGGTAGTTGTCGTACTGACCACGGGAACCTTTCCAGAAAGTGGTAACGGCAGCGGAGGTAATGGTGATACCCCGCTCCTGCTCCTGCACCATCCAGTCGGTGGTCGCGGCGCCGTCGTGCACCTCGCCCATCTTGTGGCTCAGACCTGTGTAGAACAGGATCCGCTCGGTAGTGGTAGTCTTGCCCGCGTCAACGTGGGCGCAAATACCAATGTTACGGTAGCGGTTGATTGCTGTAGTACGAGCCATAAAGCCCTCGCAAAATGAATGATGCTGATATTAGAAGCGGTAGTGCGAGAAAGCCTTGTTGGCTTCGGCCATACGGTGCACGTCTTCACGCTTCTTAACTGCTGCACCTTTACCTTCAGCAGCATCCAGCAGTTCGCCAGCCAAACGCAGGGCCATGGACTTCTCGCCACGCTTGCGGGCGAAGTCTACCAACCAGCGCATTGCCAGAGCGTTACGACGGGAAGGACGAACCTCGACCGGAACCTGTAAGTAGCACCGCCAACGCGGCGCGACTTCACTTCGACCAGCGGAGCGATGGCGTCGAGTGCTTTTTCGAAGAGTTCCAGGGGATCGGTGCCAGCCTTACGGGCCGCAACGGTTTCCAGGGCACCATAAACGATACGTTCGGCAACGGCTTTCTT
>NZ_JBIVHR010000191.1:0-2794 GCF_044749305.1 Pseudomonas sp. NPDC089534
GTGGTCGGGGTTATCGGGATGATCGCGAAGGCGATCAGCAGGGCGCTCATGGCCACCACCGGCGCCAGGGTGAAGATCACCTTGTCGGCGAACGGCGGCGTCCAGTCTTCCTTGAAGAACATCTTCAGCATGTCGGCGGCGATCTGGAACATGCCGAACGGGCCGACGCGGTTCGGACCGTAACGGTCCTGCCACCAGCCCAGCAGGCGACGCTCGACGAAGCTGAGCAGCGCCCCGCAGACCACCACGGCCAGCAGGACGACGACCGCTTTGATGACCGTCAGGATCACATCGATCACTTCAGGGGTGAACCAGGTCATTGCGCTGCCTCCTGCAGACCGTCGACGGAAACGCCGGCGAACGCCGGAGGAATGCCGGCGATGCCCGCAGGCAGCGCCACCAGGCCTGCGCCCAGCTCTTCATTGATGCGCAGCGGCAGACGCAGGCTGATGCCGGCGACGTTCAGGCTCAGCATCGCGCCGTCGTTGACGCCCAGGCGGTCGGCCTCGGACTTGGCCAGCGCGACGTAGGCGGCCGGAATGCGCTCCTGCACCGGGGCGGCCTTGGAAGAGTTCTCTTCGCTGCCGAACAGGTGATGGAACGGCACGGCTTGCCAGGTGCCCTGGGCCGGGTTGAACGCGCGCGGAACGCTGGCGAACCAGTTCAGCGCATCGCCGGTGCTTTCGATCAGGCGGGTGCCCGGATCGCCGGCGCGCAGATGGCCGCCGACCTCGTCCTGGAACTTGTTCCAGGCCTGCGGCGAGTTCCAGCCCGGCGACCAGGCGAACGGCACTTGCGAGCGCGGTTCGGCGGAGCCCGAGTAGCCTTCCATGGAGAAGGCGAACGCGGTGTCCTTGTCTTGCGGGGTGCGCGGTTCGTGAACGCTGATGTTGGCGCGCATCGCGGTGCGGCCGGAGTAGCGCAGCGGCTCACGGGCCAGCTTCAGGCCCTTGATGCGGAACGCGGCGGACGGTGCGGCGTCGACGATGCCGGCCAGCTGCGCGGTGCTCGAGGCAACGGCGGCGGTGACCTGGTCGAGCTGGGTCCAGTCGATCGGCTGGTTCAGCAGGGTGGCGCGCAGGGCGTGCAGCCAGCGCCAGCCTTCGTGCACCAGGATGCCGGCATCCATGTATTGCGGGTCGAAGACCTGGAAGAAGCGCTGGGCGCGGCCTTCCTGGCTGACCAGGGTGCCGTCGCCTTCGGCGAAGCTCGCCGCCGGCAGCACCAGGTGGGCGCGGTCGCTGGTGGCGGTCTTCTGGTGGTCGGCGACGATCACCACTTTCGCGGCGCTCAGCGCGGCATCGACCTTGGCCTGGGCGGTGCGGGTGTACAGATCGTTTTCCAGCACGACGATGGCGTCGGCACGGCCGTCGATCACCGCTTGCAGCGCGGCATCGACCGATTCGCCGCCGAGCATGGCCAGGCCGAGGCTGTTGGCCTCAGGCACGACCAGGCTGATGGAACCGTTCTTGTCGCGCAGCTTCAGGGCCTTGGCGATGTTCGCGGCCGCTTCGATCAGGGCCTTGGAGCCCAGCGAAGTGCCGGCGACGATCAGCGGACGCTTGGCGGCGAGCAGGGCGTCGGCGATGCGCTTGGCCAGTTGCAGCGCTTCGGCGTCCAGGCCTTCGACGGCCGGGGCGCTGGCGTCCAGGGCGTGGGCGACGGCGAAGCCGATGCGGGCCAGGTCGTCGGGAGCGGCGTGCACGCACTCTTCGGCGACGTCATCGAGCTTGGTCTCGGCCAGGCTGGCGATGAACAGCGGGTTCAGCGCGTGCTGACCGATGTTCTTCACTGCAGCGTCGAGCCAAGGTTGGACGCGCATGGCTTCGGCCATGTCTTCGGCCTTGCCCTTGACCGACTGGCGCAGGGCCAGGGCCATGCGGGCGGCGGTCTGGGTCAGGTCTTCGCCGAGGACGAACACGGCGTCGTGGTCTTCGATGTCGCGCATCGTCGGAACCGGCAGCGGGCTGTCCTTGAGCACTTGCAGCACCAGGCGGATGCGCTCCAGCTCGGAGGCTTCGATGCCGCTGTAGAAGTGCTCGGCGCCGACCAGCTCACGCAGCGCGTAGTTGCTTTCCAGGCTGGCGCGCGGCGAACCGATGCCGACGATGTTGCGGCCGCGCAGCAGGTCGGCGGCCTTGTCCAGGGCGTCGTCCAGGCTGAGCTTGGTGCCGTCGGCCAGCAGCGGCTGGCGCGGGCGGTCGGTGCGGTTGACGTAGCCATAGCCGAAACGGCCGCGGTCGCACAGGAAGTACTGGTTCACCGAGCCGTTGTAGCGGTTCTCGATGCGGCGCAGTTCGCCGTAGCGCTCGCCCGGGGAGATGTTGCAGCCGCTGGAGCAGCCATGGCAGATGCTCGGGGCGAACTGCATGTCCCACTTGCGGTTGTAGCGCTCGGAGTGGGTCTTGTCGGTGAACACGCCGGTCGGGCAGACCTCGGTGAGGTTGCCGGAGAACTCGCTTTCCAGGGTGCCGTCTTCGACGCGGCCGAAGTACACGTTGTCGTGGGCGCCGTATACGCCAAGGTCGGTGCCGCCGGCGTAGTCCTTGTAGAAGCGCACGCAGCGGTAGCAGGCGATGCAGCGGTTCATCTCGTGGGAGATGAACGGGCCCAGGTGCTGGTTCTGGTGGGTGCGTTTGGTGAAGCGATAACGGCGCTCGTTGTGGCCGGTCATCACAGTCATGTCTTGCAGGTGGCAGTGACCGCCTTCCTCGCACACTGGGCAGTCGTGCGGGTGGTTGGTCATCAGCCATTCGACGACACTGGCGCGGAACGCCTTGGATTCTTCATCGTC
>NZ_JBIVHR010000192.1:0-2754 GCF_044749305.1 Pseudomonas sp. NPDC089534
TTGGTAAGGGTGAGGTCAGCGGTTCAAATCCGCTCAAGAGCTCCATATAACAAGGGTGTGCTCTACCAACTGAGCTACAAGAGCGTAACACTTTGCACAACCTGCAAACTTGGAGCGGGTAGCGGGAATCGAACCCGCATCATCAGCTTGGAAGGCTGAGGTTCTACCACTAAACTATACCCGCGGAGCCTGCAGCTCACGCTAAAATCTGGTGGAGGGGGAAGGATTCGAACCTTCGAAGTCGTAGACGTCAGATTTACAGTCTGATCCCTTTGGCCGCTCGGGAACCCCTCCTAAGCGAGCCGGCATTTTACTCTATGCCGACCTTCTGTCAAGCATTTTCTCATTTAAAATCTTGAGGTTAGCTGCTTTGACATCGCCCCACCTCTTCAACCTCTTCAGGTCTTCGCTGTGGAGCGGGCGCCATTCTATGCAAACTATTCGGAGGGCGCAACCCCCTCACACATCATTATTTTATGTTTTAACTCATTGAATTCCTTGGAAAGGTTTTGCAGCTGCCCTTCGTCCAGCAAACCCTGGCTTTCAGGCGGGATACGGAACCAATAGGCAGCCTCGGACGACTCTTTCTGCAGCTGCTGAGCCTTGATGCCTAACTCGGTAAAACGCCGACCGAGAAGCTGAGCCTCCTCAGCCCTGCCAACACCACCTACGTACAGACACTCGCCGGCGGCCGGCGTGAAACTCTTTTTCTCGCGAGAAACGCCCTTGGCCTCGCTGAGCAAGCGAATATCCTGCTGTGCCCCCCGATAGAGGCTCAGAGTCGTGACGTCCTTTGCGCGCAAAGGCGCTTCCTGCTGATGCCAGACGTAATAAAACACATTGAGAACCAAAAGCAGCAGGAACAACCAACGCATACGTACCTCAGGAAAAAGGACAGGCCATCGCCAGGCCCACGAACACCAAATCGGGAACGACCCTTGCTCCCGGCACCACTCCCGATACCAGGTCGGCATCGCCCCCTGTCACAAAGACAGTGAAGGCATCCCCCCAGTAGCTGCGGGCCAGCTCGATCTGAGTCAACACAAACCCCCTCAGCATCAACGAGCAACCGCGTTCCACCGCCTCCACAGTACTGCGCCCAGGCGCATGACTCACCATCGCGCGCTCGGCCGCCTGATCCCCATAACGAATCTTTCGGGTATGAGTCCTCAACTGGTTGCGCATGAGCGGCATGCCGGGGCAAATGAAACCACCCAGATGTTCGCCGTCCGCCGCAACGAAGTCGGCGGTCACCGCGGTACCGAAATCGAGAACCAGACATGCGCCCGAGGCCAGGCGAAAGCCCCCAAGCATCGCCAACCAACGGTCGAGCCCCAGGCGCTCATAATCTTCATATCCGTTTCTGACTCCGGACATTTCACGCGCCGGCGCCGCACATGCAACAGGCAAGCGAAAATCACGCTCCAGGAGCTTGATGAGATCGCTGGTCTCCTCCGCAGTTCTAACGCTAACCAGGCGACAGCGGTGCAGCGAGACGCCATCCAGCCCATGCAAGGCGTCGAGCAGCGCCTGGTCAGAGTCAACAACGCCCTCTTGAACCACCGCGTCGGCCTGGGTGGTCAGCACTCGCCACTTTATAAAGCTGTTACCGCAATCGAGCTCAAGAATCATCACGCAACCTCAAACTGAGCTCACCACCGCTATAGGTTTTTTCCACACCATCCACCTTCAGACGCAATGCACCATGGCTGTCGATGCCAAGCGCCACGCCGTCCGTTCGATTGACGCCGGCAGTGAGAGAAACCGGTTGATCCTGCCACAGGTGATTGCTTTCCCACTCCGCCTGGAGCACAGAGAACCCTTCGACCTGATGACGCCGCAGATAAGTCTGAAGCTGATGGCTCAATTCAACCAAAAGCAGGTTCCGGTCATGGTTTTTGCCTGACTCGAGCCGCATCGACGTCCATTGCTGATCAACCTCGTCCGCAACCTGCATATTGACGTTGATACCGATACCTAGCACCACATGGCAGACATCAGCCGGATCACCGACAATTTCAAGCAAGATGCCGGCAATTTTCTTTCGCCCAACCAGAACATCATTAGGCCACTTCAACCCCAATCCAGGCACACCTAGCTTGCGCAAGGCCTGCAGAACCGCCAGCCCCACAACAAGACTCAACCCCTCCAACTGACGCATACCGCCATCAATGCGCAAAACGAGGCTGTAATAGAGGTTTTCGGCAAACGGACTCACCCATTTGCGACCACGGCGACCACGGCCCGCCAACTGCCGCTCGGCCAGCACCAAAAATGGCGCAGGCCTCCCTTGCTCAATCGCCCGCAACGCTTCCGCGTTGGTCGAATCAATTGAGTCAAGGATGAAGGACGGCCAGTCCTTTAGCTCCTCCGCTATCTTGTGAGGATCAAGCAATGTCAAGGGAGCCGCCAATTGGTAGCCCCGCCCCCGGACTTTATGAATGGACAGCCCGAGCTCGGTCTCCAGATGCTGGAGTTGCTTCCATACGGCACTTCGACTGATGCCTAACGCGGCTCCCAGGGCCTGACCGGAATGGAACTGACCATCCTTCAGGAGATTCAACAACGTCAGCATGCGGATCTCGCCTCGTAATGAGGCCCGAATGATAGCCATGCCCTGCACCGTTGCATAGAAAGTCGACGCACAGAACTTTCCTGCGGGCAAAACAAAACCCCAACCGCTTTCGCAGTTGGGGTTTCGGAATTTAATCTTGACGATGACCTACTCTCACATGGGGAAACCCCACACTACCA
>NZ_JBIVHR010000193.1:0-2663 GCF_044749305.1 Pseudomonas sp. NPDC089534
GCCTGCTGCGCCAGCAAGGCAAGGCCTGCCGGGCGCTGGCCGAATCGATCCAGATACTTCCGAGCGTAAGCGCAAGGCAGCTGCTGCTGTTAAGCGTCACGCCAAGAAAGTTCAGCGCGAACAGCGCCGCGCCGTTCGTCTGTACTGATACACAGACGTTCGTAGCAAGCTTCTGCCAAGCCCGGCCCTCCGCCGGGCTTATGGCATTTGCGGAAAACGCTTGATGCTTCACCGTCGAAGCCGCACACGCGACCGAGACAAATCCGCTTCACCGCGTCAGGCCTGGCTTTTTTGCCAGCGGTGCACGTCTTTTCTGACGGGCCTTTCAAGGCTACCGACGAGCACACCCACTGATTCCTCTCACGACGATCAGCCCAAGGCACCTGCCTGCTCCACGAGCTGTCCGACGCTGCAAACCGGCCGTCAGCGGACTCAGCGCAACACTTTCAAACGGTCGAAAACCATTGACTGCTAACGTCAAGGCATTTTCGGCAGATACACTTCCCGACAGCGATCACGCAGACGATACCGGTCGAGCCGCCGATGGTGCGCGCCTCACTGGATGAACCACGTCCCTTTTCGCCCATCGCATCGGATCCTTTCAGCACAGACGACGAGAACGCCATGGCCGGGTTGATCCCCCAGAGCTTCATTGACGACCTTCTGAACCGCACCGACATCGTCGACGTGGTCAGTTCGCGCGTGCAATTGAAGAAGGCCGGCAAGAACTACACCGCGTGCTGCCCGTTCCACAAGGAAAAGACCCCGTCGTTCAGCGTCAGCCCCGACAAGCAGTTCTACTACTGCTTCGGATGCGGCGCCGGCGGCAACGCCCTCGGCTTCATCATGGACCACGACAACCTGGACTTCCCCCAGGCGGTCGAGGACCTGGCCAAGGCCGCCGGCATGGAAGTCCCGCGCGAAGAAGGCGGCCGTTCAAACAAGCCACGCCAGCCGACCGATTCGCCGCTGTACCCGCTGCTCAGCGCCGCCGCCGACTTTTACCGGCAGGCGCTCAAGAGCCACCCCGCACGCAAGGCCGCGGTGGACTACCTCAAGGGCCGCGGCCTGACCGGCGAAATCGCCCGGGACTTCGGCCTGGGATTCGCCCCGCCGGGCTGGGACAACCTGTTCAAGCACCTGAGCAGTGACACCCTGCAGCAAAAGGCGATGATCGACGCCGGCCTGCTGATCGAGAACGCCGAGACCGGCAAACGCTACGACCGCTTCCGCGACCGGGTGATGTTCCCGATCCGCGACGCCCGGGGCCGGATCATCGCCTTCGGCGGCCGGGTGCTGGGGGACGACAAGCCCAAGTACCTCAACTCGCCGGAAACCCCGGTGTTCCACAAGGGCCAGGAACTCTACGGCCTCTACGAGGCGCGCAAGAACAACCGCAACCTCGACGAGATCATCGTCGTCGAGGGCTACATGGACGTCATCGCCCTTGCCCAGCAAGGCCTGCGCAACGGCGTCGCGACGCTGGGCACCGCCACCAGCGAAGAGCACATGAAGCGCCTGTTCCGCGTGGTGCCGAACGTCCTGTTCTGCTTCGACGGCGACCAGGCCGGCCGCAACGCCGCCTGGCGGGCGCTGGAAGCCACGCTGTCGAGCCTGCAGGACGGCCGCCGCGCACGCTTTCTGTTCCTGCCCGAAGGCGAAGACCCCGACACCCTGATCCGCGCCGAGGGCACAGACGCCTTCCGCGCACGGATCAATCAGCATGCCCAGCCGCTGGCGGACTACTTCTTCCAGCAACTGACCGAAGAGGCCGATCCGCGCTCGCTCGAAGGCAAGGCGCACATGGTCACCCTCGCGGCACCGCTGATCGAAAAGGTGCCGGGCGCCAACCTGCGGATCCTGATGCGTCAGCGCCTGACCGAAATCACCGGCCTGAACAGCGAAACCGTCAGCCAGCTGGCGCAGAGCGCGCCGCAGGAAGCGCCGCCGCCATACGATCCGGGCATGGATTACGACGCCATGCCGGACTACAGCGACTACCATCAACCGCAGGCGCCGGAAATGTACGCGCCGCAGCAGGAGTGGACGCCGAAGAAATCCGGCCCGGGCGGCAAGAAGTGGGAAAAGAAGCCCTGGGACAAGAACGGCAAGCGCGGCGGAGACCGCGATCAGCCGCGCGCACCCAGAGTGCCTGCCGCTGTCGAACCGCCTATCCAGGCCGCCCTGCGCACCTTGCTGCATCACCCGCAGTTGGCGGAAAAAGTCGAGGACGCCGGGCACTTCGCAGACGAAAGCCAGACCAATGCACAGTTACTGGTGGCCTTGCTCGAAGCCGTACAGAAGAATCCCAAGCTAAACTCAATTCAGTTGATCGCAAGATGGCACGGAACGGAACAGGGCCGCCTGCTCAGGGCCCTGGCGGAAAAGGAATGGCTGATCGACGGAGACAACCTTGAACAACAGTTTTTCGACACCATTTCCAGTCTGTCAGCCCGTCAACGCGAGCGGAATCTGGAACAACTGCTCAGGAAAGCCCGTCAAAGCGAACTGAGCAGCGACGAAAAAAACCAACTGCGCGACCTATTGAGTCGCAATGTTCCCGCATCAAACCCGACCTCAACTGGCGCGTGAGGTCATAGCTCAGGTATAATCCTCGGCTTGTTTTTTGCCCGCCAAGACCTTCAGTGGATAGGGTGTTATGT
>NZ_JBIVHR010000194.1:0-2579 GCF_044749305.1 Pseudomonas sp. NPDC089534
GGAGCCAGCCTGCTGGCGATGGCGGTGGGTCAGGCAACAGGGATGTCGGCTGTGCCGGCCTCATCGCTGGCAGGCCAGCTCCCACAAGGTTTTGTGGTGTGCAGGGATACTGCGGACAACCGGAATCCTCTGTGGGAGCCAGCCTGCTGGCGATGGCGGTGGGTCAGGCACCGGTGATGCTGGGTTGGGATGCCGGATCTGCGGGCTCTTTGAAAACTGGTACGGCTTGTGCAAACGTTTGCGAGCCGTTTATCCCGGCCATTTCGACCCCGAACCGTACAAGCCCGGAATTCCGGGCCTGGATCCGCAAAAAAGGACTTTGAATGCACGCTCCCTCCTGCCGCCCTTCCCGTGGCGCGCGCACGTTTGCCGTTTCCCTGCTACTGGCCGGCGTTACCGGACTTCTCAGCGACAGCGTCTTGGCGCAGCCGGCGACCGGCGAAGAGTCGGCCCAGGGCGAAACCCTCAGCCCCGAAGCCAGCCCGCCGAAAAAAGGCGCCTACCTGTCGGACTGGTACAACCAGAACCTGACCCTGATCGGCAGCAAGGACATCAGCTTCGGCCCTCGCCCTGCCGACGACATCTACCTGGAATACGAGTATTTCGGCCGCAAGGGCCCGTTCGAGCTGTACGGCTACATCGACGTCCCGAAGATCTTCAACATCGGCAACAGCCACGACAAAGGCGTGTGGGACCACGGCTCGCCGGTGTTCATGGAGCACGAACCGCGGATCTCCATCGACTATCTGGCCGGCCGCAGCCTGGCCATCGGCCCGTTCAAGGAGTGGTACGTGGCCTTCGACTGGATCTACGACCACGGCAGCAACAGCGCCAACCGCGCCAACACGCTCTACAGCGGCCTGGGCACCGACATCGACACCCATTCGCGGGTCAACCTGTCGGCCAACCTCTACGGCCGCTACCAGTGGGAGAACTACGGCGCCAGCAACGAGTATTCGTGGGACGGCTACCGCGCGCAGCTCAAGTACATCGTGCCCATCGACCGCTTCAGCAACGGCGCGTCGCTGACCTACATCGGCTTCACCAACTTCGACTTCGGCTCGGACCTGCACAAGGACAACCCCGCCCGCACCGCCAACGCCACGGTGGCGACCAACGTGCTGCTGTACTCGTTCACCCACCTGCGCTTCACACTGGTGGGCCGCTACTTCCACAACGGCGGCAACTGGGAGGACGGCAGCGAGCTGAACTTCGGCGACGGCGATTTCCGCGCACGCTCCAACGGCTGGGGCTACTACGCCGGCATCGGTTACCAGTTCTGATCACAGGAGGTTTTCATGAAGGCAATGACGCGTGTTTCCCTGGCCGCTGCGGCCCTGCTCTCTTCCACCGCCTGGGCGGCGACTGCGCCGGCCCAACCCGAGCCGCTGCGGCCCAAGGTGGTGCTGATCACCATGTTCGCCCCCGAGGCGCAGCACTGGATCGACCGCCTGCACCTGACGCAGGAAGTCCGCGTGCCTGGGCTGTCGGCCGAGTACCCGACGGTGCGCTGCAATGCCCGGCAGGTGTGCCTGATGGTCACCGGCATGGGCCAGACCAACGCCGCCGCCTCGACCCTGGCCCTGGCGCTGTCGCCGCAGTTCGACCTGCGCAAGAGCTACTTCCTGATCGCCGGGATCGCCGGCATCAGCCCCAAGCACGGTACCCTCGGCACCGCCGCGTGGGCGCACTACCTGGTGGAGTTCGGCACCCAGTGGGAACTGGACGCCCGTGACGCGCCCAAGGACTGGCCGACCGGCTACCTGGGCATCAACACCCGCGGGCCGAACGAAAAGCCGCCGCTGGACTACAAGACCGAAGTGTTCGAACTCAACCCGAGGCTGCAGGCCAAGGCCTTTGCCCTGAGCCGCCACGTCGCGCTGAGCGAGAGCAAGGAGTCGGCGGCCTGGCGCCTGAAGTACCCGCAGGCCCCGGCCAACCAGCCGCCGACGGTGACCCGCTGCGACACGCTGGCGGGCAACACGTGGTTCTCCGGCACCCGCCTGAGCGAGCGGGCCGAGGTCTGGACGCGGCTGCTGACCGACGGCAAGGGCGAATACTGCACCACCCAGCAGGAGGACAACTCCACCTACGAGGCCCTGCTGCGCGCCAGCCGCGAAGGCCGGATGGACGTGCAGCGCCTGGCGGTGGTGCGGGCCGGCTCGGACTTCGACCGCCCCGCCCCGGGCGGCAGCGAAGTGGACAACCTGCTCAAGTACGCCGATCAGGGCGGTTTCGCGCCGGCCCTGGAGAACCTCTACCGCACGGGCAATCCGTTGGTGCAGGACATCCTCGAGCACTGGCCGGTATGGGAAAAGGGCGTGCCTGACGCTTGATCGCCGGGCAAGAAAAAACCCGCACCTTTGGCAAGGTGCGGGTTTTTTCGTTTCAGCGTCGGATCAACGCTCCAGCAGGATCCGCAGCATGCGGCGCAGCGGCTCGGCCGCGCCCCACAGCAGCTGGTCGCCGACGGTGAACGCACCGACGAACTGCGAGCCCATGTTCAGCTTGCGCAGACGGCCGACCGGCCGAAGACCTGCTCTCGCTTGAGGGCATGGACAAGGATCTGGCGGCGGAAC
>NZ_JBIVHR010000195.1:0-2533 GCF_044749305.1 Pseudomonas sp. NPDC089534
GCTGCGAAGGCTGCTTCCAGAACGATCCAGCATTCAGCGCGCTTGGCTTTCTCACGGGACAGCTTGGTTTCACCGAAACCGTCTTCAACCGAGTCCAGAGCAACGTGAACTTCGTCACCGACGTTGATGGCCAGATCGCCAGCATCGTTGTAGAACTGCTCAAGCGGGATGAGTGCTTCAGACTTCAGGCCAGCGTGAACGGTTACCCAGCGAGCTTGGTAATCGATATCAACGATAACACCGGTGATGATGGAGCCTGCCTGAAGGTTCAGGGTCTTTAGGCTTTCTTCAAAGAGTTCCGCAAAGCTTTCGCTCATTTTAATTCCTGTAGATTAGGGCGAAGGATACGCCCATAGCCACACCCCAGACGGTATGGATCAGTTTCATTTAAAAGAAGCGCCGCAGGACTATGACTGGTCCCCTGCAGCCTTCTGGTCACCCGGCGATATCGCGGATGGCGATCTCGCTCATGATGCGTTCAAGCACCTGATCGATGGACAACTCCGTGGAATCCAGCTGTATCGCGTCGGCCGCCGGCTTGAGCGGGGCTACGGTTCGCTGGGTGTCACGCTCATCGCGCGCACGGATCTCATCTAGCAGACTCGACAGACTAACACCCTCGACTTTGCCCTTCAACTGCAAATATCGGCGGCGCGCCCGTTCCTCGGCACTGGCCGTCAGGAAAATCTTCAAAGGCGCACCGGGGAACACCACCGTGCCCATGTCGCGACCGTCGGCCACCAGCCCCGGCATTTCCTGGAAATCACGCTGGCGCTGCAGCAGCGCCTCGCGCACCGCCGGCAATGCCGCCACTTGGGAAGCGCCGGCGCCGACGCTCTCGGTGCGGATGACATCGCTGACTTCGTCGCCTTCCAGGATGATGCGCTGCAGCTGACCGTTCGTCGCCGGGATGAACTGCACATCCAGATGAGCGGCGAGTTTCTTCAGCAGCTCTTCATTGGTCAGGTCGACACCATGGTTGCGCGCCGCGAACGCCAACAGGCGATACAGCGCACCGGAATCCAGCAGCTTCCAGCCCATACGCTCGGCCAAAATGCCCGCTACCGTGCCCTTGCCCGAGCCGCTTGGCCCATCGATGGTGATGACCGGTGCAATGCTGTTCACGACTGAGCCTCTTTTGCCACTCGGATGCCGACCTGCGCGCACAGCGCCAGGAAGTTCGGGAACGACGTCGCGACGTTGGCGCAATCATGGATGCGGATCGGCGCACTGGCGCGCAACGAGGCCACGCTGAAGGCCATCGCGATGCGGTGGTCGCCGTGACCGTGCACTTCGCCGCCGCCGATCAGGCCGCCGTCGATGATGATGCCGTCCGGGGTCGGCTCGCACTTGACGCCCAGCGCCAGCAAACCGTCCGCCATCACCTGGATCCGGTCCGACTCCTTGACCCGCAGCTCTTCGGCACCGGTCAGCACGGTACGGCCTTCTGCGCAGGCGGCCGCCACGAACAGCACCGGGAACTCGTCGATGGCCAGCGGAACCAGCGCCTCGGGAATCTCGATACCTTTCAGTTTAGCTGCCCGCACGCGCAGGTCAGCCACCGGCTCACCGCCGACTTCACGCTGGTTCTCCAGAGTGATGTCCGCGCCCATCAGGCGCAGGATGTCGATCACGCCGGTGCGGGTCGGGTTGATGCCGACGTGCTCGAGCACCAGCTCCGAGCCCTCGGCGATCGAGGCCGCCACCAGGAAGAACGCCGACGACGAAATGTCGCCCGGCACTTCGATATGGGTCGCGGTCAGCTTGCCGCCCGACTCGACCGAGGCGGTCGCGCCATCGACATTCACCGAATAGCCGAAACCGCGCAGCATGCGCTCGGTATGGTCGCGGGTCGGCGCAGGCTCGGTGACGGTGGTCTTGCCATCGGCGTACAGGCCGGCCAGCAGCAGGCAGGACTTCACCTGGGCGCTGGCCATCGGCATGGTGTAGGTCAGGCCCTTGAGCTTGTTGCCGCCGCGGATGGTCATCGGCGGACGACCTTCGGCGGCGGTCTCGATCACGGCACCCATCTCACGCAGCGGATTGGCCACGCGGTTCATCGGACGCTTGGACAGCGACGCGTCGCCGGTCAGGGTGCTGTCGAAGTCCTGCGCCGCCAGCAGGCCGGAGAGCAGGCGCATCGAGGTGCCGGAGTTGCCCAGGTAGATCGGGCCCGGCGCAGGCTTGAGGCCGTGCAGGCCGACGCCATGGATGGTCACGCGGCCATGGTGCGGGCCTTCGATGACCACACCCATGTCGCGGAACGCCTGCAAGGTCGCCAGGGCGTCTTCGCCCTCGAGGAAACCTTCGACTTCGGTGACGCCTTCAGCCAGGGAGCCGAGCATGATCGAACGGTGGGAAATCGATTTGTCGCCCGGTACGCGAATCCGACCGGACAGGCGGCCACCAGGTTGAGCCAGGAAGATCAGTGCGTTGGAATGCTGAGCGTCCACATAGGCCCTGCGGGCCAGGATTTTACTGAAATGCTCGCGGGCAACGCGGGCGCGCGTGACGACGCCCAGCCCTTGGTGCC
>NZ_JBIVHR010000196.1:0-2503 GCF_044749305.1 Pseudomonas sp. NPDC089534
CCCCAACCCCCCGCTCCAAAGGGGGGTTTTTTTTTTGGGCGGGGCGGTTTGGGTGGGGGCCCGCGCGGCCCGGTGTTGGGGGGTTGTCCGCCCCCCATTGCGCTCGGGTTTCCCCCCCCCCCACCCCCCCCCCGCACTCTTCCCTGAGAACGAGACTGACCTCACTTTTAGCGTCAAAGGAAATAAGAAATGTCCACACGTCAGAGCGGCACCGTCAAGTGGTTTAACGACGAGAAAGGTTTTGGTTTTATCACTCCAGAAAGCGGTCCGGATCTGTTCGTGCATTTCCGCGCCATCCAGGGCAGCGGCTTCAAGAGCCTGAAAGAAGGCCAGAAAGTGACCTTCGTTGCCGTGCAAGGCCAGAAAGGCATGCAGGCTGATGAAGTCATCGCAGAAGGCTGATCTTCTGTAACGAAAAAGCCCCTGATATTGATATCAGGGGCTTTTTTGTGCGCGCGAATCCGTAAAATGGCGCTTCATTTTCCGTCCAGAGGCTGCCATGTCGAAACACCTGCTCTCCCCCCAGGGCGACTTTCCCGCCGTCGGCCTGGGCCGTCGCCTGGCAGCGATGTTCTATGACTTCCTGCTCTGCACCGCCCTGCTGATCGTCACCGGCGGCATCTACAAGATGATCCAGGCCGCCATCATCGGCGAGGAACGCCTGCGGGTCATGACCGATGCCGGCCAGCTGGACGGCGACCCCCTCTATTCCACGGTGCTTTTGCTGGTGCTGTTCGGCTTCTTCGCCAAGTTCTGGACCCACGCCGGCCAGACCCTGGGCATGCAGGTGTGGGGCATCCGCGTGCAGAACGCCGATGGCACCGCCATCAGCGTGTGGCAGGCGCTGCTGCGCTTCATGGTGTCGATGGCGTCGTGGCTGTGCCTGGGGCTGGGGTTCTTCTGGTCGCTGTTCGACAAGCAGAAGCGCACCTGGCATGACATCTATTCCGATACCCGGCTGGTGCGGATCCCGAAAAAGGCCAAGTGATCCTTGGCGCAGAAACGACTGTAGGAGCGAGCCTGCTCGCGATTACGGTAGGTCAGTCAAATAATCCATCGACTGACGCACCGTAATCTCGAGCAGGCTCGCTCCTACATCAGGGACTGCCGGAACTCAGGTTTCAGGCGTTGCCGGCCAGCTTCATCCGCGCCGCCTGGGTGAAGTCCAGCATGCGCTTGAGCGGGCGGATCGCCTGCGGAATCAGCGCCGGGTCGACGAAGATCTCGCCGGTGCCTTCCTTCAGGCACTTGAGCGTGCGCTCAAGGGTGTTCATGGCCATCCACGGGCAATGCGCGCAGCTGCGACATGCCGCGCCGTTGCCGGCGGTAGGCGCCTCGATGAAGACCTTGTCCGGGCACACCTGCTGCATCTTGTAGAAGATGCCGCGGTCGGTGGCGACGATCAGGGTCTTGTGCGGCAGCGACTTGGCCGCGGCGATCAACTGGCTGGTGGAACCGACGGCGTCCGCCAGTTCGATGACCGACGTCGGCGATTCCGGGTGCACCAGGATGGCGGCGTCCGGGTACAGCGCCTTCATGTCTTCGAGCTGCTTGGCCTTGAACTCTTCGTGAACGATGCAGGCGCCGTCCCACAGCAGCATGTCGGCGCCGGTCTGGCGCTGGATGTAGGTGCCCAGGTGCTTGTCCGGGCCCCAGATGATGGTCTCGCCGTTGTCCATCAGGCTCTCGACGATCTCCAGCGCGCAACTGGACGTCACCACCCAGTCGGCCCGCGCCTTCACCGCCGCCGAGGTGTTGGCGTACACCACCACCGTGCGCTCCGGGTGCTGATCGCAAAACGCCGAGAACTCATCCACCGGGCACCCCAGGTCCAGGGAGCAGGTGGCGTCCAGCGTCGGCATCAGCACGCGCTTTTCCGGGTTGAGGATCTTGGCGGTCTCGCCCATGAATTTCACGCCGGCCACCACCACGGTCTTGGCCGGGTGGGCATTGCCGAAGCGGGCCATCTCCAGGGAATCGGACACGCAGCCGCCGGTCTCTTCGGCCAGGGCCTGGATGACCGGATCGCAATAGAAGTGGGCAACCAGCACGGCGTCCTGAGCCTTGAGCTCGGCGGCGATGGCGGAACGGTAGTGGGCCTCTTCCTCGGCCGTCAGCGGCTTGGGCTGTTTGGCATCGAGGTGGGCTTGAACCAGAAGGCGTTCGGAAATCTGCGTCATGTTCGCAAGACCTGCAGGCGCATTCGCGCGAAAGTCGAGTATACACCCGGCTCCGGACCACTAGAGGGCACCGCCGGGAGAGTGAGTATCATCAGGCACGGACAGCATTGAAGCTGCGCAAGGCTACAGAATATCCCGTTGATGCAAAAGATGATTCTGACCTGCGTCACGGCAGGTCGGCACCGGATCGGGGCATGCCCGAATCGCAGGCAAAAAAAAATCCGGAAATCCTCACTTGCGTGGGCCTTCCAGACTTTTTGAAACTTCGAAAATGGTGGGTCGTGTAGGATTCGAACCTACGACCAATTGGTTAAAAGCCAACT
>NZ_JBIVHR010000197.1:0-2480 GCF_044749305.1 Pseudomonas sp. NPDC089534
GTTGAACAGGGTGGACTTGCCGACGTTAGGAGGCCGACGATGCCGCAATTGAATCCCATGGTGTTTCCCCTCGGATAAGAGTCAGGCCTTCTGGCTGTGCAGGTTTTTCATCGCGCGGTTCCATTCTCCGGCGAGGATATCCGGCAGCACGCCGAGGGCGAAGTCGATGCTGGCGTCGAGCTTTTCCTGTTCGGCGCGCGGCGCACGACCCAGGACGAAATTCGACACCATGCTGGCCACGCCCGGGTGGCCGATGCCGAGCCGCAGGCGATGGAACGTGTTCTGATTGCCCAGTTGCGCAATGATGTCGCGCAACCCGTTGTGACCGCCATGGCCGCCGCCCTGCTTGAGCTTGGCGACGCCCGGAGGCAGGTCGAGTTCGTCGTGCGCCACCAGGATCTCTTCGGGCTTGATGCGGAAGAAACCGGCGAGTGCCGCCACGGCTTGGCCGCTGCGGTTCATGTAGGTGGTGGGAATCAGCAGACGAACGTCCTGACCTTGATGCGAATAGCGTGCGGTCAGGCCGAAATACTTGCGGTCGGCCACGAGGCTGACGCCTTGCGCGTGGGCGATGCGCTCAACAAAAAGGGCCCCTGCGTTATGCCGGGTCTGTTCGTATTCGGCGCCTGGATTACCCAGGCCGACGATCAGTTTGATGGCAGTCACGATAGGGGCCCTTCTGTGGAGTGGTGGATGTCATCGCCGCAGCTTATGCATGCGGCGAAAACGGACGAAAAATGCGCATTTACCTTGGATGTAAACTCCGCGTTCTCGCCCGCTTTCTCGCTACGCTTAAGTCCGCGATGTTCCGCCCGCTCCGGCAAGCAGAGTGAAATTACTCTGCTGCGCCTTCTGCAGCTTCTGGAGCAACACGTGGAGCGTGAACGTTGGCCACAGCCAGGTCGTTGCCATGAGCCAGTGCCACGAACTCAACGCCTTTGATGGCCTTGATGTCGGACAGGTGGATGATGGTGCCGACTTCGGCCTTGCCCAGGTCAACTTCGATGAACTCAGGCAGGTCTTTGGCTTCGCACGAAACTTCGATTTCAGCCACGACGTGGGAGATCTCGCCGCCTTTCTTGACTGCGGCTTCTTCGTTGATGAAGTGAACCGGTACCTTGGCGGTCAGTTTCTGGCCGGCAACAACGCGCACGAAGTCAGCGTGCATGATGAACTGCTTGGCTGGGTGACGCTGCAGGGCTTTGACAACGACGTTTTGCTTGGTGCCGTCGACGTTCAGCTCGATCACGTGGCTGAAGGCAGCTTCGTTTTCGAACAGCTTGGTGATTTCCTTGGCCAGGATGGTCAGGGACTGGGCGTCCTTGTTGCCACCGTAGACAACGGCAGGAATGTTGGCGGCGTGACGCAGGCGGCGGCTCGCACCTTTCCCCAGGTCAGTACGCGCTTGAGCGTTCAGGGTGAAATCAGTCATTTCGTTTCTCCAAAATAGCCATCACCGAGTGGCGTTTGCGACCAGCGCCAAACACGGTATGGGCAAAAAAGCCCCGCCCCGGACAGGAATGCCGGGGCGGGGCGCTTTTCGTCAACGGGACGTTTCGAGAAGGGCAGGGCCCTTAACGGAACATCGCGCTGATCGATTCTTCATTGCTGATGCGGCGAACCGCTTCGGCAACCACCGGTGCGATATCCAGTTGACGGATACGCGCACAGGCTTGTGCTGCTGCGGACAGCGGGATGGTGTTGGTCACCACCAGCTCGTCCAGCACGGAATTCTCGATGTTCTCGATGGCCCGGCCCGACAGCACAGGGTGTGTGCAGTAGGCGAAGACCTTGGCTGCGCCGTGCTCTTTCAGGGCCTTGGCCGCATGGCACAGGGTGCCGGCGGTATCGACCATGTCATCGACCAGGATGCAGGTGCGACCTTCGACATCGCCGATGATGTGCATCACTTCGGAGTGATTGGCTTTCTCACGGCGTTTGTCGATGATCCCGAGATCCACGCCCAGGGATTTGGCAACGGCCCGTGCACGCACGACGCCGCCAATGTCCGGGGACACGATCATCAGGTTCTCGAAGCGCTGGTCTTCGATGTCATCCACCAGTACCGGGGAGCCGTAGATGTTATCTACCGGAATATCGAAGAAACCCTGAATCTGGTCAGCGTGCAGGTCAACCGTGAGCACACGGTCGATGCCGACGACGGTGAGCATGTCAGCGACGACTTTCGCGCTGATGGCCACACGTGCGGAACGCGGACGGCGATCCTGACGGGCATAACCAAAGTAAGGGATAACAGCAGTGATACGAGTAGCCGAGGAGCGGCGGAAGGCATCGGCCATCACTACCAGTTCCATCAGGTTATCGTTGGTCGGAGCGCAAGTCGGCTGAATAATGAAGACGTCTTTACCGCGAACGTTTTCATTGATCTCGGCAGTGATTTCGCCGTCGGAGAACTTACCGACAGAAATGTCACCGAGAGGGATATGCAGCTGACGTACGACACGCCGGGCCCGCTGCAT
>NZ_JBIVHR010000198.1:0-2437 GCF_044749305.1 Pseudomonas sp. NPDC089534
CATGGCCATCGACAAGGACACCGTGGCCATGATCAACGACCGCATCAGCCAGATCACCGCAGGCCTCCCTGGCCCAGCTCTGGTTGTGGCTGCATAACTCTGTCACGAGCAGGCTACCGCCCGGTTGCAGCAGGCTGGCCATGTGCTTGAGCGCTTCGGCCGGCGCGGCGAAATGGTGCAGCACCATGTTCAATACCACGCAATCGGCCTGAAGGCTCACACCGTTCAATGCATCGGCCAATTTCAGGCTGACGTTAGCCAGCTGTTCACGTTCGCACACCTGACGCGCCAGTTCGAGCATCGCCGCGCTGTTGTCCAGTGCGGTTACGGTGCCGAAGCGGCGGGCCAGTTCCGGCAGGAAGGCTCCATCGCCGGGGCCGACTTCGATGGCCGTGGTGGCGCCGCCGAAGTTCAGTTTGTCGAGCAGGGCCAGCACGCTGTCGCGGTATTGCGGCAGGCCTGCGATCAAGTCTTGCTGGGCGCGGAATTTCTCCGCCACCCGTGCGAAAAAGTCCTGGCTGGCCGCCGCCCGTTGCGCGTGCACTTGGGCGATCCGGGCCTGCACGTCGTCCGGCAGGGCCAGGTTGTCGACTTCTTCTAACAATGCCGCGTGCAGCGTGCCGCCCAACAGCTCGGTGTGGGGCAGGGCGCGGCGGTAGAAGATCGCGTTGCCTTCGCGGCGCGTCGCCACCAGGTTCGCCTGGGCCAGCACCTTGAGGTGATGGCTCATGCCGGACTGGCCGATGCCGAAGATCTGCGCCAGCTCCAGCACGCCGAACGAGTCGTTGGCCAGCGCCCGCAGCACGTTCAGCCGCAGCGGATCGCCGCCGGCCTTGCACAGGGCCGCCAGGTCGTCGCAGGCGTCATGGCGAATCGTAGGCACGCGTAAGTTCATAGGGGCAGCAGTCTAGTGACGGCCGGAAAGCATCGCAAGATCAATATCAAAAAGTTTTGATATTGATCGATGGGTGGCGTTTCCCACGGATTGGTTAATGCCATAAACGGGCGGCGGAAAGGATTCACCCGCCGAAAGCGCCGCCCGGCAGGGGAAAAACGTCTTCAGATGACTATCTGTCATTGCCCCGAGGCGTCCGGGTGAGGGAAAATGCTCGCCTTTTTTCCGTTTCGATTTTTCACCTTCAGCTTCAGAACCCAGGAGATCAGCGATGCCTAGCCGTCGTGAGCGTGCCAACGCCATTCGTGCCCTCAGCATGGATGCCGTGCAAAAAGCCAACAGCGGCCATCCCGGTGCCCCTATGGGTATGGCGGATATCGCCGAGGTGCTTTGGCGCGATTACCTCAAGCACAACCCGAGCAACCCGTCGTTCGCCGACCGTGACCGCTTCGTGCTGTCCAACGGCCACGGCTCGATGTTGATCTACTCGCTGCTGCACCTGACCGGCTACGACCTGTCGATCGACGACCTCAAGGCGTTCCGCCAACTGCACAGCCGTACCCCGGGCCACCCGGAGTTCGGCTACACCCCGGGCGTCGAGACCACCACCGGTCCCCTGGGCCAGGGCCTGGCCAACGCCGTGGGCTTCGCCCTGGCGGAAAAGGTGCTGGGCGCGCAGTTCAACCGTCCGGGCCACAACATCGTCGACCACCACACCTACGTGTTCCTGGGCGACGGCTGCATGATGGAAGGCATTTCCCATGAAGTCGCTTCCCTGGCCGGCACCCTGGGCCTGGGCAAGCTGATCGCCTTCTACGACGACAACGGCATCTCCATCGACGGCGAAGTCGAAGGCTGGTTCACCGACGACACGCCGAAGCGTTTCGAGTCCTACAACTGGCAGGTGATCCGCAACGTCGACGGCCACGATCCGGAAGAGATCAAGACCGCCATCGACACCGCGCGCAAGAGCCCGCTGCCGACCCTGATCTGCTGCAAGACCACCATCGGCTTCGGTTCGCCGAACAAGCAAGGCAAGGAAGACTGCCACGGCGCCCCATTGGGCGACGCGGAAATCGCCCTGACCCGTGAAGCCCTGAAGTGGAACCACGGCCCGTTCGAGATCCCGGCCGACATCTACGCCGAATGGGACGCCAAGGAAGCCGGCCGCGCCGTCGAGGCCGACTGGGACCAGCGCTTCGCCGCCTACTCCGCCGCGTTCCCGACCGAAGCCTACGAGCTGGTGCGTCGCCTGAGCGGCGAGTTGCCGGCCGACTTCTCCGAGAAGGCCGACGCCTACATCGCCGAAGTGGCGGCCAAGGGCGAAACCATCGCCAGCCGCAAGGCCAGCCAGAACGCCCTGAACGCGTTCGGCCCGCTGCTGCCGGAAGTGCTGGGCGGCTCGGCTGACCTGGCCGGTTCCAACCTGACCCTGTGGAAAGGCTGCAAAGGCGTCAGCGCCGAATACGCCAGCGGCAACTACATGTACTACGGCGACGCCGTTCATGATCGCGGTCATGCCGAACTCGCGCACGCCGTAGT
>NZ_JBIVHR010000199.1:0-2348 GCF_044749305.1 Pseudomonas sp. NPDC089534
ATCAGGGTTTCGATGTGCTGCAGCGTGCGCTCTTTGGGCGGCGGCGTGGTCAGCGGGTGATCCGCCTTGTACGGGCCTTCCGGCATGTTGCGCAGGCACTGGTCGATGATGCGCACGCTCTGGCGCATCTCTTCCACGCGCACCATGCAGCGGTCGTAGGCGTCGCCGTTGGCGGCCAGCGGCACGTCGAACTCGAAGTTCTCGTAGCCGGAGTACGGGCGCGCCTTGCGCAGGTCGAAGTCGCAGCCGGTGGAACGCAGGCCGGCACCGGTGACGCCCCATTCCAGGGCCTCTTTGGTGTTGTACTGGGCGACGCCGATGGTGCGGCCCTTGAGGATGCTGTTCTGCAGGGCGGCCTTGGTGTACTCGTCGAGGCGCTTGGGCAGCCATTCGACGAAGTCGCGCACCAGTTTGTCCCAGCCGCGCGGCAGGTCGTGGGCGACGCCGCCGATGCGGTACCAGGCCGGGTGCAGACGGAAGCCGGTGATGGCTTCGATCACGGTGTAGGCACGCTGACGGTCGGTGAAGGTGAAGAACACCGGGGTCATCGCGCCGACGTCCTGGATGTAGGTGCCCAGGAACAGCAGGTGGCTGGTGATCCGGAAGAACTCGGCCATCATGATGCGGATGACGTCGACCTTCTCCGGCACCTTGATGCCGGCCAGCTTCTCGACCGAGAGCACGTACGGCAGGTTGTTCATCACGCCGCCGAGGTAGTCGATGCGGTCGGTGTACGGGATGTAGCTGTGCCAGGACTGGCGCTCGCCCATCTTCTCGGCGCCGCGGTGGTGGTAGCCGATGTCCGGCACGCAGTCGACGATCTCTTCGCCGTCCAGCTGCAGGATGATGCGGAACGCACCGTGGGCCGAAGGGTGGTTCGGGCCGAGGTTGAGGAACATGTAGTCCTCGTTCGGGCCGGAACGCTTCATGCCCCAGTCTTCAGGACGGAAGCGCGCGGCCTCTTCCTCAAGCTGCTGCTTGGCCAGGTTCAGGCTGAACGGATCGAATTCGGTGGCGCGGGCAGGGAAGTCCTTGCGCAGCGGGTGACCTTCCCAGGTCGGCGGCATCATGATGCGCGACAGGTGAGGGTGGCCTTTGAAGTCGATGCCGTACATGTCCCAGACTTCACGCTCGTACCAGTTCGCGTTCGGCCAGATGCCGGTGACGCTTGGCAGGCTGAGGTCGCTCTCGGACAAGGCAACCTTGATCATCACGTCACTATTACGTTCCAGCGACATGAGGTGGTAGAACACGGTGAATTCGGCGCCGTCCGGCAGCCCTTGACGCTTGGTGCGCAGACGCTCGTCCACGCCGTGCAGGTCATAGAGCATGACGTACGGCTTGGGCAGGTTGCGCAGGAAGGTCAGGACTTCGACGAGCTTGGCGCGGGCCACCCACAGCACCGGCATGCCGGTGCGGGTCGGCTGGGCGGTGAAGGCCTCGGCGCCAAAGCGGTTGTTCAGTTCGACGACCACATCCTGGTCGTCTGCCTTGTAAGGCGGGATGTACAGAGCACTGCCTGTAGTCATGGTTATTTTTTCGCTTTCGGTCAACGTAAAGAATGAAGCCAGCTTCTCGTTTCTATGCAGAACAGATCTGGATCAGACTTCGTCAGGGCTGCGCAGGTTGGTTACCTGAATGCGCTGTTCGCGGCGCTGTTCCTTTTGCGAAGGCATGTCGGCGCGATAGACGCCTTGATCGCCAACGACCCAGGAAAGTGGGCGACGCTCCTGGCCAATCGATTCCTGCAGCAGCATCAGGCCTTGCAGGAACGCTTCTGGACGGGGCGGGCAGCCAGGCACGTAAACGTCCACCGGCAGGAACTTGTCCACCCCCTGAACCACGGAGTAGATGTCGTACATGCCACCGGAGTTTGCGCACGAACCCATGGAGATAACCCACTTCGGCTCGAGCATTTGCTCGTAGAGACGCTGGATGATCGGCGCCATCTTGATGAAGCAGGTACCGGCGATAACCATGAAGTCCGCCTGACGCGGTGATGCCCGGATGACTTCGGCGCCGAAGCGGGCGATGTCGTGGGGCGCCGTGAAGGCGGTGGTCATTTCCACGTAGCAGCACGACAGGCCGAAGTTGTACGGCCACAGGGAGTTCTTACGCCCCCAGTTGACCGCGCCGCTCAGCACGTCTTCCAGCTTGCCCATGAAAATGTTTTTGTGAACCTGATCCTCTAACGGATCGGCGACGGTTTCCCGTTTGCCGATCGGGTACTGCTCGTTAGGCGCATCGGGGTCGATTCGGGTGAGATTGTATTGCATTGCCAAAGCCTCATTGTTTCAGCTTCGCCTGCCGCTTACGACGAGCTTCCGGAGCCCAGTCAAGGGCGCCCA
>NZ_JBIVHR010000200.1:0-2331 GCF_044749305.1 Pseudomonas sp. NPDC089534
CAGCAGGCCTCGGCGCTGGGCATTCCGGTGCAGCCGGATTTCGAGGCGTTCCTGCTGCTCGGCGTGCATCGATGCGTAACCGCATGCAGGTGCGGCCGATGCCTCACGGCCCGCGTACTCGAGTACGAGAGACTTGTTGAGGTTGCCGACGCTGCGACGCAGGTGGTGCTGGCTGCAGTACCAGGCGCCCTGGTTCATAGGCTCTTCCTGACACCAGACGGCATGCTTGACGTTGGTGTAAGGCGCCAGGACTTCCTTCAGGTCGTCCTCAGGGAATGGGTACAGCTGCTCGATACGCACGATGGCGATATCTTCACGACCTTCGGCACGGCGTTTTTCCAGCAAGTCGTAGTAGACCTTGCCGCTGCACAGGACAACGCGCTCGACCTTTTTCGGATCCAGTGCATCGATTTCCGGGATAACGGTCTGGAACGAGCCTTCGGCCAGATCTTCCAGGGTCGAGATGGCCAGCTTGTGGCGCAGCAGCGACTTCGGCGTCAGAACCACCAGCGGCTTGCGCAGCGGACGGATCACTTGACGACGCAGCAAGTGGTAGATCTGGGCCGGGGTGGTCGGCATGCACACCTGAATGTTGTGCTCGGCGCACAGCTGCAGGTAACGCTCAAGGCGTGCCGAGGAGTGCTCGGGGCCCTGGCCTTCGTAACCGTGCGGCAGCAGCATGGTCAGACCGCACAGGCGGCCCCACTTGTGCTCGCCGCTGGTGATGAACTGGTCGATCACGACCTGCGCACCGTTGGCGAAGTCGCCGAACTGGGCTTCCCAGATCACCAGCGCGTTCGGCGTGGTGGTCGAGTAGCCGTATTCGAACGCCAGCACGGCCTCTTCCGACAGGAACGAGTCGTACAGCTCGAAACGCGGCTGACCTTCGAACAGATGCTTGAGCGGGATGTAGGTGCCGGCATCTTTCTGGTTGTGCAGGACGGCGTGGCGGTGCGAGAACGTGCCGCGGCCGATGTCCTGACCGGTCATGCGGATCGGGTGACCTTCGAACGCCAGGGTCGCGTATGCCATGGTTTCGGCATAGCCCCAGTTGATCGGCAGGCCGCCGGCTTGCATCTTCTGACGGTCTTCGTAGATCTTGGCGACCTGACGCTGAACCACGAAGCCTTCCGGGATCTCCAGCAGCTTGGCGGACAGTTCCTGCAGGGTCTTGAGATCGAAGCGGGTGTCGTGACGCGCGGTCCAGGCATGGCCCAGGTACGGACGCCAGTCGACGAACAGCTCTTTGTTCGGCTCCTTGACCAGGCTCTTCACCACGTGCAGACCGTTGTCCAGCGCGTTGCGGTACTCGTCGACCTTGGCCTGGACGCGCTCGGCGTCAAGCACACCGCTCTGGGTCAGGCGATCGGCGTACAGCTCACGGGTGGTGCGCTGCTTGGTGATCTGCTGATACATCAGAGGCTGGGTGCCGCTCGGCTCGTCGGCTTCGTTGTGGCCGCGACGGCGGTAGCAGACCAGGTCGATCACCACGTCACGCTTGAACTGCATGCGGTAGTCGATGGCCAGCTGGGTCACGAACAGCACGGCTTCCGGATCGTCGCCGTTCACGTGAAGGATCGGCGCCTGGATCATCTTCGCAACGTCGGTGGCGTACTCGGTGGAACGCGAGTCCAGCGGGTTGCTGATGGTGAAGCCGACCTGGTTGTTGATCACGATGTGCACGGTGCCGCCGGTTCTGAAACCGCGGGTCTGCGACATCTGGAAGGTTTCCATGACCACGCCCTGACCTGCGAACGCAGCGTCACCGTGGATGGAGATCGGCAGAACCTTCTCGCCGGTCGGGTCGTTGCGGCGGTCCTGACGGGCGCGCACGGAACCCTCGACCACCGGGGAAACGATTTCCAGGTGGGACGGGTTGAACGCCATCGCCAGGTGGACTTCGCCGCCGGAGGTCATCACGTTGGACGAGAAGCCCTGGTGGTACTTCACGTCACCGGAGCCCAGCTCGACCTTCTTCTTGCCTTCGAACTCGTCGAACAGCTCGCGCGGGTTCTTGCCGAAGGTGTTGACCAGCACGTTCAGACGGCCGCGGTGGGCCATGCCGATCACGACTTCCTTGGTGCCGTAGGAACCGGAGCGCTGGATCAGCTCGTCGAGCATCGGAATCAGGCTCTCGCCGCCTTCCAGGCCGAAACGCTTGGTGCCCGGGTATTTGGTGCCCAGGTATTTCTCCAGGCCTTCACCGGCGGTGACGCGCTCGAGCAGGTGGCTCTTGATGTCGGCGGAGTAGGTCGGACGGCCACGGACGCTTTCCAGACGCTGCTGGAACCACTGGCGCTGCTCGGAATCGGTGATGTGCGTGAATTCGGC
>NZ_JBIVHR010000201.1:0-2196 GCF_044749305.1 Pseudomonas sp. NPDC089534
GGTTTCAGCCGTTCGTACTTTCGCCGGCTCTGCTCTTTGCATGGGCCTTAACGTTGAGGGTGTGTTATGGCTTAGCTGAACAAGCGTCAAAAGGCTATCGCCGGCAAAATCGAAGCAGGCAAGGCCTACAACATTGTAGACGCCGCCGCTCTGCTGGCCGAGCTGTCGACTGTCAAGTTCAGCGAGTCGTTCGACGTTGCTGTAAACCTGGGCGTAGACCCACGTAAATCCGACCAGGTTGTTCGTAGCGCTACCGTGCTGCCGCACGGCACTGGCAAAACCGTTCGTGTTGCTGTGTTCACCCAGGGTCCAGCTGCTGAAGCCGCTCTGGCTGCCGGCGCTGACCGCGTAGGCATGGATGACCTGGCTGCCGAAATGAAAGCCGGTGACCTGAACTATGACGTAGTCATCGCATCGCCTGATGCAATGCGCGTTGTGGGTCAGCTGGGTCAGGTTCTCGGTCCTCGCGGCCTGATGCCTAACCCTAAAGTCGGTACCGTGACCCCAGACGTCGCTGGCGCTGTCAAAAACGCCAAGGCTGGTCAGGTTCGCTACCGCACCGACAAAAACGGCATCATCCACACTTCCGTTGGCAAGATCGGCTTCGACGCCGTCAAGCTGAAGGAAAACGTTGAAGCTCTGATCGCTGACCTGAAGCGTATCAAGCCAGCTTCCTCGAAAGGCATCTACGTCAAGCGCGTTACCCTGAGCACCACCATGGGCCCAGGTCTGGTCATCGACCAGAGCTCGCTGGACGCGTAAGACAAGAAGCGGCGCGAGCGATCGCGTCACTTAAAGATTGGGGTCCCTGCCTGGCGGGGGCTATCCAAGACCGTAGGCGGCGCAAGCCTTAAACCTCAAGCCTACGCAGATGGTGCTCCCGGTTCCTTACCGAATCAGACACCAAAACGACATCTGGCTTCGGCCAGATGAAACGGTAACAAGCAGGAGTTTTACCCGTGGCAATTAAACTCGAAGACAAGAAGGCCATCGTCGCTGAAGTCAACGAGGCTGCCAAAGTCGCTCTGTCCGCTGTCGTGGCTGATGCCCGTGGTGTGACTGTAGGCGCAATGACCGGACTCCGTAAAGAGGCTCGCGAAGCTGGCGTATACGTGCGTGTCGTACGTAACACCCTGCTCAAGCGCGCCGTTGCCGACACTGAATTCAGTGTCCTCAACGACGTGTTCGCTGGCCCGACCCTGATCGCGTTCTCCAACGAGCACCCGGGCGCCGCTGCCCGTCTGTTCAAGGAATTCGCCAAGGGTCAGGACAAGTTCGAGATCAAGGCAGCTGCGTTCGACGGCAAGTTCCTTGCCGCCAACCAGATCGACGTGCTGGCAACCCTGCCAACTCGCGACGAGGCTATCGCACAGCTGATGAGCGTTATCCAAGGTGCTACCAGCAAGCTGGCTCGTACCCTGGCAGCTCTGCGCGACCAGAAAGAAGCTGCTGCTGCCTAAGGCTGCGTAGATCCTTTCGAAATCAAACGTTTAATTTGATGGCCGCATAGGCTGTCACCCCAATACAGGAATTCATAGTCATGTCTCTGACTAACGAACAAATCATCGAAGCAATCGGCCAGAAAACCGTTCTGGAAATCGTTGAGCTGATCAAAGCGATGGAAGAAACCTTCGGCGTTACCGCTGCTGCCGCTGTTGCCGCTGGTCCAGCTGCTGGCGCTGCTGCTGCCGTTGAAGAGCAAACCGAGTTCAACGTTGTTCTGGTTGAAGCCGGCGACAAGAAAGTAAACGTGATCAAGGCAGTTCGTGAACTGACCGGTCTGGGCCTGAAAGAAGCCAAAGAGAAAGTCGACGGCGCTCCTCAGGTTGTAGCTGAAGGCGTTTCGAAAGAAGCCGCTGAAGACGCTAAGAAGAAGCTGGAAGAAGCAGGCGCTAAAGTCGAGCTGAAGTAAGCGACGACTTTGCTCCTCCAGCCCGAGCGTCAAGCGAAAGGCTGATGGCTGGTGGCTTATGCCACCGGCCTTTTTCCGTTATTGGCGGCCGACCAGGTCGGCGCCGATAGCGGATTCAACCACCCGATGCGGTGGCGCAAACCAAGGGGTTTGCACGATTTTCTGGCTGCTCCCGCCGGGAGGGGCCAAACAAGCAGGTGACCAAGCTGGGGAACGCTGATGGCTTACTCATATACTGAGAAAAAACGTATCCGCAAGGACTTTAGCAAGTTGCCGGACGTCAT
>NZ_JBIVHR010000202.1:0-2194 GCF_044749305.1 Pseudomonas sp. NPDC089534
AGACACGGCGACAGCCAGTGAGAGTTTGCGCAGCATGAGGCGATCCCTAGCTTGACACCAGGTTGCTGCGGCGCAGCTTGGCGAAAAGCTGTTCGAGATAGGACAGGGAAATGCCTTGGCGCTCGGAGATATCGGCCAGGGACACGGGCCCGTGCTGCGCGTGCAACGCCAGGTCGAGCATGGCGGTCACGGCGTATCGGCCTTTTGTAGTCAGTCGCATGGACAATTACCACGGAGTTCGGAATGGGCGGGAGTATGCAATTCCCGAGCATTTAAGTCAACTATAAGACCTAGTGCTTTAGTCGGGTTTACCCGCAAAGAGCGCGCGCATCATAGCAGGGTCTGCGGCTTAATGGCACACCGGCCAGCGCTGCGCCGTTGCCTGATCACGACACCCGAGGGCCGGCGCCGCTTGCGCCGCCCCTCGTGCAGGCCTCAGCCCGCCGTGGTGTCTTCCTTGCCCTTGACGCAGGCGAAGTCTTCTTCGCGCAGCTCGGGCAGATCTTTCGCACAATAATTGCTGCCCAGATCCTTCAGCGCGCCGCACATCCCTTCCAGCCGTCCGTCCACCGCCTGCAGGTGATCGAGCAGTTGGCCGATGGCGCGGGCCACCGGGTCCGGCATGTCGCCGCTGACGCCGTAGGCATCGAAACCGATCTTCTCGGCCATCGCCTTGCGCTTGGCGTCCTGCTCGTCGTCGGACTTGACGATGATCCGCCCCGGAATGCCCACCACGGTCGCGCCCGGCGGCACTTCCTTGGTGACCACCGCATTGGAGCCGACCTTGGCGCCGGCGCCCACGGTGAACGGCCCGAGCACTTTCGCGCCGGCCCCGACCACCACGCCGTCACCCAGCGTCGGGTGACGCTTGCCCTTGTTCCAGCTGGTGCCGCCGAGGGTCACGCCCTGGTACAGAGTCACGTCGTCGCCGATCTCGGCCGTCTCCCCGATCACGATGCCCATGCCGTGGTCGATGAAGAAGCGGCGCCCGACCTTGGCCCCCGGATGGATCTCGATCCCGGTCAGCCAGCGGCCGAAGTTCGACACCAGCCGCGCCAGCCATTTCAGGTCCGCGCGCCACAGCATCGCGGACAGCCGATGGATCCAGATCGCGTGCATGCCGGGGTAGCAGGTCAGAACCTCAAAAGCGTTACGCGCCGCCGGGTCTCGGTGGAATACGCTCTGGATATCTTCACGCAAACGCTCGAACATCATCATTCCTTCCGTTTAAGGAGCTCGCCACGGGCCGCTTTCTGGGTCTCCGTGAGGATGCCACGCAAAATATTCATTTCCGCCCGGCTGACCGAGCTGCGTCCGTACAGCCGGCGCAGACGCGCCATCAGGTGTCGCGGCTTTTCCGGATCGAGGAACTCAATGGCCACCAGGGTCTGCTCCAGGTGTTCATAGAAGCGCTCGAGCTCATCCATGGTCGCCAGCTCATTGCTTTTGACGGAGGCCACTTCTTCCTTTTCGAACTTGCTCGGCTGGCCTTGCGCCGCCAGCCAGGCCATGCGCACTTCATAGCTCAGCACCTGCACCGCCGCCCCGAGGTTCAGCGAGCTGAACTCAGGATCCGAGGGGATGTGCACGTGATAGTGACATCGCTGCAGCTCTTCGTTGGTCAGGCCGGAATCCTCGCGCCCGAACACCAGCGCGATTTCCGCGCCCTGCCCGGCCTCCTCGACCACTTTGGCGCCGCATTCGCGGGGATCGAGCAGCGGCCACGGGATCCGCCGGTCGCGGGCGCTGGTGCCCAACACCAGGTTGCAGCCGACCAGGGCGTCTTCCAAGGTGGCGACGACTTGCGCGTTTTCAAGGATGTCGCCGGCACCGGATGCGCGGGCGTCGGCCTCGTGGTGCGGAAACACCCGGGGCTCCACCAGCACCAGCCGCGAAAGCCCCATGTTCTTCATGGCGCGCGCGGTCCCGCCGATGTTGCCCGGATGGCTGGTGTTGACCAGGACGACACGAATGTTTTGCAGCACGGCGCAGGCTCTCGGACTCGGGAAAGGGGTGCAAATCTTACAGAACAGCCTACCGTTAAGCCATGAATGCGAACAGCGACCTTCACCTGAAGAAAACTTCTGATAGAATGCGCGGCTTTCTTTAACAACCTTAGGTGACACATCCATGCAGCCCATGCTGAATATCGCGCTGCGCGGCGCCCGCAGCGCCAGTGAAATGATCTTCCGAT
>NZ_JBIVHR010000203.1:0-2132 GCF_044749305.1 Pseudomonas sp. NPDC089534
GGCTCATCCGGGGAGCCTGATTCGAATCCGATGCCGGTGCATGCCGGCATCGGATTTTTTATGCGTACGTTTTCGCCCCCCTTCGCCGAAGCCGAACCATGACCGAACCTGCGCCGCCGACCCGCCCCCAACTGCGCCGACAGCTGCGCAAGGCCCGCCGCTCGCTGACGCCGAGCCAGCAACGCGAGGCCGCCGAAGGCCTGTACCGGCAACTGGCGCAGCACCCGCAGTTCCGCCGGGCCAAGCACGTTTCCCTGTACCTGCCCACCGACGGCGAGATCGACCCGCGCCTGCTGCTGCGCGCCGCCCAGCGCCGGGGCAAGGCCACCTACCTGCCGGTGCTGAGCGCCTGGCCGCGAACCAAGATGGTGTTCCAGCGCATCCGCCCCGGCGAGAAGCTGGCACCGAACCGCTTCCGCATCCTCGAGCCGCGGATCAACCCGGCCCGCCAGCGCAGGATATGGGCGCTGGACCTGGTGCTGCTGCCGTTGGTGGGGTTTGACGATGCCGGTGGGCGCCTGGGGATGGGCGGCGGTTTCTATGACCGCAGCCTGGCGTACCTGTCCCGGCGCAAGAGCTGGCGCAAGCCGGTGCTGCTGGGGCTGGCCCATGAATGTCAGAAAGTGGGGCGTCTGGCGCAGGCCAGCTGGGATGTGCCGTTGCAGGGCACGGTCACGGACAAGGCATGGTACGTGGCGCAATAGACGCCGCGAGGGAGACGGCGGCGTCGCTGCAAGAAGGGGTTCAGCGCTTGAAGGCGGTCGACTGCTGGACCTGCTGCGCCACTTCGACCGGTGCGTCGGCCTTGTTGGCCCACAGGCTCTGCGCATAACCGGTGGTCACGACGCCGAGACCGAACAAGATCACCAAAGTCCAAAGCAAATCCGGTTTGCGTTTCATCGATTGCCCCCCTCAAGGCACATCATCACGATGACAGCAGCGGTTTCCGTTCGTAGCCGTGCAGCAGCGTCAAGCTTTAAAGGCCGGCATTTTGCGACAACGTGAACCGCCGCGCAAACGCTGACGTCAACCGACCGTCGGTTTGTCATAAAATTGCCGACGACCTGCCCGACGACCCCTGCCAGGAGCAAGAACCATGGCCTATTGGCTGATGAAATCCGAACCCGACGAGCTCTCGATCAAAGGCCTGCAACAGCTCGGCAAGGCGCGCTGGGACGGCGTGCGCAACTATCAGGCGCGCAATTTCCTGCGCTCCATGGCGGTCGGCGACCTGTTCTTCTTCTATCACTCCAGTTGCCCGGAACCGGGCATCGCCGGGATCGGCCGGATCGTCAAGGCGGCGTACCCGGATCCGACGGCGCTGGAGCCGGAGAGCCACTACTTCGACCCGAAGGCCAGCCCCGAGAAAAACGCCTGGAGCGCGATCGATGTCGAGCACGTCGAGACGTTCGCCCGGGTGCTCAAGCTCGATTACCTGAAGCAGCAGGCGGCGCTGGCGCAAATGCCGCTCGTGCAGAAGGGGTCGCGGCTGTCGGTGATGCCGGTGACGCCGGAGCAGTGGGCGGCGGTGATTGCGCTCAAGCCTTGAGCCGTTCGCCGGCCCGAAGAATGCCTTGCGATCGATGGTGCCCGGCGGCGCCTCGACTGACGCCATCGCCAGCAGGCTGGCTCCCGCAGGGGATAGCGGGTGCATGCAGGATCTGCGTCACCACCAAAACCTGTGGGAGCTTGCCTGCAAGCGATGAGGCCGGCGCAGTCGCCCCGTCATTTACTGAATGATCAGGTTGTTGAACAGCAGGTCCTCGACCACCGGCTTGCCGGTTTCGTCGTTCATCACTTGCTGGGTCTGCTTCAGCGCTTCCTGACGCAGCTTTTCCTTGGCCTCGGGGCTGTTCATGGTCTCGGTCGACTGCTGGGCGAACAGCGCCACCAGTTGGTTGCGGATCAGCGGCTCGTTGGCCTTGACCAGCTTGGTCGACTCCTCGCCGGTCACGCGCAGCGCCACGTCGGCCTTGTAGACCTTCAGCTTCGGCGTGCCGTCCAGCCCGTAGTTGCCCACGAACGGCGGGCTCAGGGTGATGTAGTTGACCTTCGGCGCCTCGCCTTCTTTGGCTTCTTCGGCCAGCGCTGCCACAGGCAGAGACAGGGCCGGCTGCGACCTGATCATCGAG
>NZ_JBIVHR010000204.1:0-2083 GCF_044749305.1 Pseudomonas sp. NPDC089534
ACGTGCATCAGTTCGCTGATCTGCGCCGGGCTCAGTTCGCGCAGTTGCTGGATCAAGGGTGTAGGCAGCACCGTAAGCTTCCAGTGCCCAGACCTCCATCTCCCCGAAACGCTGACCACCGAACTGCGCCTTACCACCCAGCGGCTGCTGGGTAACCAGGCTGTACGAACCGGTAGAACGCGCGTGCATCTTGTCGTCTACCAAGTGGTTCAGTTTCAGCATGTACATGTAGCCAACGGTGACCGGGCGCTCGAACTTGTTGCCGGTACGGCCGTCGGTCAGCTGCATCTGGCCGCTTTCTGGCAGGTCCGCCAGTTTCAGCATGGCCTTGATCTCGCGTTCCTTGGCGCCGTCGAACACCGGGGTGGCCATTGGTACGCCGCCACGCAGGTTCTTCGCCAGATCCAGGATCTCCTGATCGGAGAAGCTGTCGAGGTCTTCGTTGCGACCGCCGATCTGGTTGTAGATCTCGTCCAGGAAGGTACGCAGCTCAGCGACCTTGCGCTGCTCTTCGACCATCCGGTTGATCTTCTCGCCCAGGCCCTTGGCCGCGAGGCCCAGGTGGGTTTCGAGGATCTGACCGACGTTCATACGCGAAGGTACGCCCAGCGGGTTGAGGACGACGTCGACCGGAGTGCCGTTGGCATCGTGCGGCATGTCTTCAACCGGCATGATCACGGAGACCACACCCTTGTTACCGTGACGGCCGGCCATCTTGTCGCCCGGTTGGATGCGACGGCGGATAGCCAGGTACACCTTGACGATCTTCAGCACGCCCGGCGCCAGGTCATCGCCCTGTTGCAGCTTGCGCTTCTTGTCTTCGAACTTGTCGTCCAGCAGACGGCGACGGTCGACGATGTAGGCCTGGGCCTTCTCGAGCTGCTCGTTCAGAGCGTCTTCAGCCATGCGCAGCTTGAACCACTGGCCATGCTCAAGACCGTCCAGCACTTCGTCGGTGATGTCCTGGCCTTTCTTCAGACCGGCACCGCCTTCGACCTTGTGACCGACCAGAGCGGCACGCAGACGCTCGAAGGTCGCGCCTTCGACGATGCGGAACTCTTCGTTCAGATCCTTGCGGATCTCGTCGAGCTGGCTCTTCTCGATCGACAGGGCACGGCTGTCGCGCTCGACGCCATCACGGGTGAAGACCTGAACGTCGATGACGGTACCCTTGGTGCCGGTCGGCACGCGCAGGGAGGTGTCCTTAACGTCGCTGGCCTTCTCACCGAAGATCGCGCGCAGCAGTTTCTCTTCCGGAGTCAGCTGGGTCTCGCCTTTCGGAGTGACCTTGCCGACCAGGATGTCGCCCGGGCCGACTTCGGCGCCGACGTAGACGATACCGGCTTCGTCCAGCTTGTTCAGTGCGGCTTCACCCACGTTCGGGATGTCCGCAGTGATTTCCTCTGGGCCAAGCTTGGTGTCACGGGCCACGCAGGTCAGTTCCTGGATGTGGATCGTGGTGAAGCGGTCTTCCTGAACCACACGCTCGGACAGGCAGATGGAGTCTTCGAAGTTGAAGCCGTTCCACGCCATGAACGCGATGCGCATGTTCTGGCCCAGCGCCAGTTCACCCATGTCGGTGGACGGGCCGTCGGCCATGATGTCGCCACGCTGAACCTTGTCACCCTTGCTCACCAGCGGACGCTGGTTGATGCAGGTGTTCTGGTTGGAGCGGGTGTACTTGGTCAGGTTGTAGATGTCGACACCGGCCTCACCGGTTTCGACTTCGTCATCGGCAACGCGGACCACGATACGGCTGGCATCCACGGAGTCGATCACGCCGCCGCGGCGGGCCACGACGCAAACGCCGGAGTCACGGGCAACGTTGCGCTCCATGCCGGTACCCACCAGCGGCTTGTCGGCGCGCAGGGTCGGTACAGCCTGACGCTGCATGTTGGAACCCATCAACGCACGGTTGGCGTCGTCGTGCTCGAGGAACGGAATCAGCGACGCCGCGACCGAAACTACCTGCTTCGGCGAAACGTCCATCAAGGTGACGTCTTCCGGCGCCTTGACGGTGAATTCGTTCAGGTGACGCACGGCCACCAGCTCGTCGATCAGGACTTTCTGCTCGTTCATGGTC
>NZ_JBIVHR010000205.1:0-1955 GCF_044749305.1 Pseudomonas sp. NPDC089534
ACCAGCGGGAACGCGAAC
This sequence comes from Pseudomonas sp. NPDC089534, assembly GCF_044749305.1. Taxonomy (NCBI): domain Bacteria; kingdom Pseudomonadati; phylum Pseudomonadota; class Gammaproteobacteria; order Pseudomonadales; family Pseudomonadaceae; genus Pseudomonas; species Pseudomonas sp. NPDC089534. Next base: position 19 of record NZ_JBIVHR010000205.1, read on the forward strand.
GCCTGGTTGCCGAGCATCACCATCAGGGTCGGCATGATCGCCAAGGTCAGCGGCACCTTGATGACGATCTTCGAGCCCTGGCCCTTGGTCGAGTAGATGTTGATCGAACCGTTGAGCTGGGAAATCTTGGTCTTCACCACGTCCATGCCCACGCCGCGGCCGGACACGTCGGAAATCTCGGTCTTGGTCGAGAAGCCCGGGGCGAAGATCAGGTTGTAGCACTCGGTGTCGCTCAGGCGGTCCGCCGCATCCTTGTCCATCACGCCGCGCTTCACGGCGATGGAGCGCAGGACGTTCGGATCCATGCCCTTGCCGTCGTCGGAGATCGACAGCAGGATGTGGTCGCCTTCCTGCTCGGCCGCCAGGATCACCTTGCCGCCGCGGGGCTTGCCCGACTCTTCGCGCTCTTCCGGCGACTCGATGCCATGGTCGACCGCGTTGCGCACCAAGTGCACCAACGGGTCGGCCAGCGCCTCGACGAGGTTCTTGTCGAGGTCGGTCTCTTCGCCGACCAGCTCCAGGTTGATCTCTTTCTTGAGCTGGCGCGCCAGGTCGCGGACCAGGCGCGGGAAGCGGCCGAACACTTTCTTGATCGGCTGCATCCGGGTCTTCATCACGGCGGTCTGCAGGTCCGCGGTGACCACGTCGAGGTTCGACACGGCCTTGGACATGGCTTCGTCGCCGCTGTTGAGGCCCAGGCGCACCAGACGGTTACGCACCAGCACCAGCTCGCCGACCATGTTCATGATTTCGTCGAGGCGCGCGGTGTCGACCCGCACGGTGGTCTCGGCTTCGCTCGTCGGCTTTTCCGGCGGTGGCGAGGCCGGGGCACGCGCTGCCGCAGGTGCGGCCGCTGCGGCCGGCTTCGGCGCTTCGGCCTTGGGCTCAGGCGCCTTGGCGGCCGGTTTCGGCGCTGCAGCCGCGGCCGGAGCCGGGGCCTTGGCAGCCGGCGCGGAGACCGCAGCGGCGCTGCCCGCCGTCACCGGCGCACCGGTGTTGACGTCAGTGAACTTGCCTTTGCCGTGCAGCTCGTCGAGCAGCGATTCGAACTCATGGTCGCTGATCAGGTCGCTGCCGGCGGCAGCGGCGGCCGGTGCGGCAGCAGCCGGGGCCGGAGCCGACGCGATCGCCGACTCGAGCGCTTCGACGGCGAAGTTGCCCTTGCCGTGCAACTGGTCGAGCAGGGCTTCGAACTCGTCATCGGTGATGTCGGAGTTGTCGCCCGCCACCGGTGCCGCAGAAGCAGCCGCCGGTGCAGCCGGGGCCACCGCGTCCGCCGCGAACTGGCCCTTGCCGTGCAGCTGGTCGAGCAACGACTCGAACTCGGCGTCGGTGATTTCATCGCTGGCCGCCTCGTCGCCCGCAGGCGCAGGTGCGGCAGCCGCTGGGGCCTCGGCTTCGGCCTTGACGGCGCTGAGCGAGTCCAGCAGTTGTTCGAATTCGTTGTCGGTAATGTCGCCCGAACTGTCTTCGACGACCAGTTCTTCGATCATCTCGGCCACCGGCGACGCCGGTGCCTCATCCGCCGACTGCGGCTCGGCCAGGCGGGCCAGGGCCGCCAGCAGTTCCGGGGTGGCGGCGGTGATCGGGCTGCGGTCGCGGACTTCGCCGAACATGCTGTTCACCGAATCCAGCGCCTCAAGCACCACGTCCATCAGTTCCGCATCAACGCGACGCTCACCCTTGCGCAGGATGTCGAACACGTTCTCGGCGATGTGACAGCACTCCACCAGCTCGTTGAGCTGAAGGAAGCCGGCGCCCCCTTTTACAGTGTGGAAACCGCGAAAAATTGCGTTGAGCAGGTCTGCGTCGTCCGGCCGGCTTTCCAGCTCGACCAGTTGTTCGGACAGTTGCTCAAGAATCTCGCCGGCCTCAACCAGGAAATCCTGAAGGATCTCTTCATCGGCCGAAGCTCATTAATGGGGTGCTCCTACAGG
>NZ_JBIVHR010000206.1:0-1895 GCF_044749305.1 Pseudomonas sp. NPDC089534
TGTGGGGCTCCAAGCGCACCGGCCCGGACCTGGCCCGCGTCGGCGGCCGCTACTCGGACGACTGGCACCGCGCGCACCTGTACAACCCGCGCAACGTGGTGCCGGAGTCGAAGATGCCGGCTTACCCGTGGCTGGTGACCCAAGCGGTCGACAGCAGCCACACCGAAACCAAGCTCAAGGCCATGCGCACCCTCGGCGTGCCGTACACCGACGACGACATCGGCGGCGCGGTGGCCAGCCTCAAGGGCAAGACCGAAATGGACGCCCTCGTCTCCTACCTGCAAGTGCTCGGCACTGCGATCAAGAGCAAGAGGTGAGCCATGGTCATTGAAATGAGCACAGGGCTGATCCGCGGCCTGGGCACCGTTGTCGTGTTCGTGGCCTTCGTCGGCCTGACCCTGTGGGTGTTCAACGGCAAGCGCCAGCCGGAATTCGCCGAAGCGCGCCTGCTGCCGTTCGCCGACGAGCCGCAACCCGACACCCCCCAAGAATCTGCACCAACAAGGAGTACCCGGCCATGACCACCTTCTGGAGTACGTGGATCTGCGTACTGACCATCGGCAGCCTGATCGGCCTCACCTGGCTGCTGGTCGGCACCCGCCGGGGCGAGACCAAGGGCAGCGTCGACCAGACCATGGGCCACAGCTTCGACGGCATCGAGGAGTACGACAACCCGCTGCCGCAGTGGTGGTTCATGCTGTTCGCCGGCACCCTGGTGTTTTCCGTGGGCTACCTGATCCTGTATCCGGGCCTGGGCAACTGGAAAGGCATCCTGCCCGGCTACGAGAACGGCTGGACCGGCGAGCACGAGTGGGAAAAGGAAATGGCCAAGGCCGACGCCAAGTTCGGGCCGATCTTCGCCAAATTCGCGGCGATGCCGGTGGAAGAAGTGGCGAAGGATCCCCAGGCGCTGAAGATGGGCGGCCGCCTGTTCGCCTCCAACTGCTCGGTGTGCCACGGCTCCGACGCCAAGGGCGCCTTCGGCTTCCCCAACCTGACCGACAGCGACTGGCGCTGGGGCGGCAGCGCCGACACCATCAAGGCCACCATCATGGGCGGGCGGATGGCGGCGATGCCGGCCTGGGGCGAAGTGCTGGGCGAGGCTGGCGTGAAGAACGTCGCCGCGTACGTGCGCCACGGCCTGGCCGGCCTGCCGCTGCCGGCGGACAGCAAGGCCGACCTGCAGGCCGGTCAGCAAGCGTTCAGCACCACCTGCGTCGCCTGCCACGGAGCCAACGGCCAAGGCACCGAAGCCATGGGCGCGCCGAACCTGACGCACCCGGCCGGCTTCATCTACGGCACCGGCCTGACCCAACTGGAGCAGACCATCCGCCACGGCCGCCAGGGCCACATGCCGGCGCAGAGCGAATTGCTCGGCAACGATAAAGTGCAATTGGTGGCGGCTTATGTGTACAGCCTGTCGCACAAACTGAATACAGAGAACCTGCAAGCCGAAGGCAAAAAAGAGTAGTCCCTGCCCCTCCACTGCCGCATCCGTCCGGATGCGGCAGTTCCCTTCCCCTTTGCGACCCATTGTCGCACCCTGTCTGGCGCCTGCCTTTCGAATCCCCGGATTCACGACTACGCTTGCTCGATGCGGACCGGTTCGTGCCGGTTCCAGGTCGACCCCAACGGATGTGTTCGACGAATCGGCTGACGGGATGGCCGCAAGCGCCGGTGAATGCCGGCTGTCGTGCCGAATGCCGTCCGTCGCCCGAACCGGGCCTTCGAACACACCCTGTTACAGGTGATCTGGACCGATCACTTTTCCGCTCCGCCGGGACATTTTTCCCGAGGGTGATTTTGTCCCTACGCGGAACATGGAAAGGCCGCAGAATCAGCGTTGGAAAGCATATCTAGTATGCTCACGCCATGCGCGAACGGCGGAAAGAGCT
>NZ_JBIVHR010000207.1:0-1884 GCF_044749305.1 Pseudomonas sp. NPDC089534
CAGGTAAGGGGACCAGGACGGTTCTATGAGTTGGCCTTGATCGGTAGGAAGCGGGAGCCTCACTCGACCGTTAATGGACACGAGCATCAAGACTCCCCGGCCCTGCTGGCGGGTGGCGTAGATTACCATGGTGCCGTTGGGCGCAACAGTAGGCGACTCGTCCAGAGTGCTATCAGTGAGGATTTTTACGCTTCCGCGCTGAAGATCCTGGGCTGCCACCTTGAAGTTGGTGAAACCGTCCTGACGATGGATCATCACCAGGGTCTTTTCATCGGCCGACAGTTTCGGGTTGGCGTTGTAGTTGCCCACGAACGTCACGCGCTCGGCACCGCCGCCACCGGCGCTGGTCTTGTAGATCTGCGGCTTGCCGCCACGGTCGGAGGTGAAGTAGATGGTCGAGCCATCCTTGCCCCAGTACGGCTCGGTGTTGATGCCCGGACCTGCGGTCACGCGGGTGATCTGACGCGAACCGAGGTTCATCACGTAGATGTCCGGGTTGCCGTCCTTGGACAGCACGAACGCCAGGCGATTGCCGTCAGGCGACCAGGCCGGCGCGCCGTTCAGGCCTTCGAAGTTGGTGATCTGCTCACGGCGGCCGGTGTCGATGTTCTGCACGAAGATCCGCGGACGCTTCTGCTCGAACGACACGTAGGCGATGCGCTTGCCGTCCGGTGCGAAACGCGGCGACAGGATCGGCTCGCGCGATTGCAGCAGGGTCACCGCACGGGCACCGTCGTAGTCCGAACGCTGCAGGGTGTAACGGGTGTTCTTCTCGGAGAAGCGTTCGGCCGTCACGTACAGCAGACGGGTCGAGAACGCGCCCTTGATGCCGGTGAGCTTCTCGAACGACTGGTCGGAGATGTAGTGCGCCATGTCGCGCAGTTGCTCGGTGGTGCCGGAAACGCTGCCGTCGGCCACTTTCTGCTCGGTGGCGACGTTGAACAGCGCCCACTGCACCTGCAGGCGGCCGCCCGCCGGAACGATGCTGCCGACCATCATGTACTGGGCACCCACCGCCTTCCAGTCACGGAAGATGATTTCGCTCGGCTGGCTCGGCTGGCTGATCATGTTTTGCTTCGGAATCGGCGAGTAGTAGCCCGAGTTGCGCAAATCGTTGCCAATGATTTCAGCCATGTCGTCCGGCAGGACGGCACCGCCCTGGAAACCGAAAGGCACGACCGCGATCGGGGTCGCCCGATCGCTGCCGCTGGTGACCAGAATGTTCTTTTCATCCGCCATCGCGATCCCTGCCATGCAGCAGACCGCGATCAGCAATCCTCGAAGAAGGTTTCTCACAAGGCTAGATCCTCAGGTGTGAATGTCATCTTGAAGGAACGATACGGAGCGAAATCGCTCGGCTTCATTCCCTGCATTTCCGTCAAACGTCCAATGTTCTTGACCGCCGCCACCGCCGAAGCGTCGAACGGACCGTCGCCGCTGGACTTGGCCACGCTGACCGTGGTCACCGTGCCGTCCGGCAACATGCCGATCTGCAGCACAACCGTCATGCCTTTGCGTGCCGAAGGCGGACGGGCCCAACCTTCCGCTGCCCGCGCGCGAATCAGGTCATCGAAACTGCCCGCGACCTCGTCGCCCTGCTCATCGGCCAAGTCCTGCTGACGCTGCGGCGTGTCGGAAAGCAGATCTGCCAAGGCCTGGGCCTTCTTGTCTTCGGCAGCCTTGCGTGCCGCATCCTGCGCTTTCTTCTTCGCAGCATCGGCAGCAGCTTTCTTCTTCGCTTCTTCGGCGACCTTCTTCTTCGCCTCTTCAGCTTCAGCTTTCTTCTTGGCGTCTTCGGCGGCTTTCTTCTTATCTTATTGGAAGATCTTCTTGTTGGGTTATTGTGTTTCTGCTTTTTTTGATTTTTGTTGTGGAGGTTTCTTT
>NZ_JBIVHR010000208.1:0-1846 GCF_044749305.1 Pseudomonas sp. NPDC089534
GTTGCAGCCAGTCCGGGTCGCACCCGAGGGTGTCGACGAAACATTGCCGGGCCAGCTGCGGCAGGTTGTTCTTGCTGCTCAGATGGGCCAGGACCAGGTGTTGCAGGCCTTGCCAGCCCAACTCGGCCACCAGGAATGCCGCCTGATGGTTGTTCAAATGTCCCCGTTCGCCGCCCACCCGCTGCTTGAGAAAGTACGGGTAGTGACCGCGGGCCAGCCTGTCGCGGCAATGGTTGGACTCGATCATCAACGCATCGAGGTCCCGGTAGCCGTCCAGCACGGTCTCGCAGTACGAGCCCAGATCGGTCAGCAGGCCGAAACGCCGCTCGCCGTCGCTGAACACGTACTGGGTCGGCTCCTGCGCATCATGGGCCACGGCAATGGCATTGATGCTCAGTGCGCCGATCTGCATTTGCTCGCCGCCGGCCACGAAACCTGCGGCCTCAACCGGCTTGCGCATCCCGCGCTGCGTGCCTCGGCTCAGATAGACAGGCAGATTGTAGCGCCGAGACAGCAAACCCACGCCATGCACGTGGTCGGCATGTTCGTGGGTCACAAGTATCGCGCTCAGCTGCGCCGGGTTCACACCCAGGCGCAACAGGCGTCTTTCGGTTTCCCGCAGGGAGAAGCCACAATCCACCAGCACCATCGTATCGGCGCTGGCGACCAGCGTGCCGTTCCCTTGGCTACCGCTGCCGAGAACGGCGAAACGCATCGGATCAGCCCAGGTTGTCCTGAATCACGCTCAACACCTTGCGGGCCACTTCGGCCGGCGCCACGGTGTTGATGTTCTTCTCGACGGTCACCTGGACGTTCTCGCCCACCTTGCTCAGGCGAACCTGATAGCGCTCGGCGCGGGCTTCGACTTCTTCCTTGTTAGGCTTGCTGCCGAACAGGCTGCTGAAGAAACCGGGCTTGTCGTCTTTCTTCTCGGCCTTTTCGGCCAGGTTGATGTAGTACAGGCCCAGGCTGCGGTTGATGTCTTCCACACGCCATTCGCCCTGCTCCAGCGCACGGCCGACGCTCGACCAGGCGCGGTCGAGGTCGCTGCCGACGTTGAGCACCGGGTTGCCGCTGCCGTCTTCGCTGAGGCTGACGCGGCTCGGCGCGTCGAAATCACGGGAGGCCAGCATCGACACCGAACCGCCCTTCTCGGAGGTGCGGCTCATGCTCGCCAGCATGTCGTCGACCAGCGCAGCGTCCAGGCCGGTGTTGACCGAACGGTTGGTGAACGCCACGTCGGCGGTGCTGCCGGCAGGACGCTCGGCGCTGACCACATAGACTTCACTGGTGTTGCGCTGCACGCCCGGCTCGATGCGCACCCGCACGCGGGTTTCGCTGTCGGCGCCGACGCCGGCCGCGCTCAGGCGCTTGGCCATGGACGCGGACAGCTCATCGGAGTGCTGCCAGGTGGTGGTGAACTCGCCGGTCTGCGGGCGCTGCTCATCCAGACGGAAACCGTTGTCCTGGAAGAACTGCACGGCGACCGGCCAGACTTCGGCCGGCGGATGCTGAGCCATCACCCAACGCGAATCGCCGCTTTTCTGCAGCGAGTAGTCACCGGCATCGGCGATGGCCGACAGCGGTTGCGGACGAGGAACCACGTACTCGCCTTTTGCGGTGTCGTCGGCCACGTTGCGCGGGATCGGCAACAGCGGATCCAGACGCTTGGCGGTGCTGACGTCCGGCGGCAGCTGCATCGGCGCGGTCTGTTGCGCCTGCAGGTAATCGCTGCCACGGTCACGGAAATAACCTTCCGGGCCCCAGATCCATCCACAGCCGCTGGTGCTGGAGATAATCAAGGCAAGTGCGGAAAGTCCGGCCATTCGCTTCATGCGTTGTACTT
>NZ_JBIVHR010000209.1:0-1834 GCF_044749305.1 Pseudomonas sp. NPDC089534
TCGTCGACCGCGGACGAATTGCAGTGCGAGTCTGCCGTGCTAAGGCTCCTGTGGGTATCTGATTCATGGCTAACATTCCAACGATTTCTTTCGACGCCATCATCATTGGCGGCGGCGGCGCCGGCATGCGCGCTGCGCTGCAGCTGGCGCAAGGCGGTCACAAGACTGCCGTGATCACCAAGGTCTTCCCGACCCGTTCGCACACCGTGTCCGCCCAGGGCGGCATCACCTGCGCCATCGCTTCGGCCGACCCGAACGACGACTGGCGCTGGCACATGTACGACACCGTCAAGGGCTCCGACTACATCGGTGACCAGGACGCGATCGAATACATGTGTCAGGAAGGCCCGGCCGCCGTGTTCGAGCTGGACCACATGGGTCTGCCGTTCTCCCGCACCGAGACCGGCCGCATCTACCAGCGTCCGTTCGGCGGTCAGTCCAAGGACTACGGCAAAGGCGGGCAGGCTGCCCGTACCTGCGCCGCTTCCGACCGTACCGGCCACGCGCTGCTGCACACCCTTTATCAGGGCAACCTGAAAGCCGGCACCACGTTCCTGAACGAGTACTACGCTGTCGATCTGGTGAAGAACCAGGAAGGCGAGTTCGTCGGCGTGATCGCCATCTGCATCGAAACCGGCGAAACCACCTACATCCGTTCGAAGGCCACCGTGCTGGCGACCGGCGGTGCAGGCCGCATCTACGCTTCGACCACCAACGCCCTGATCAACACCGGTGACGGCGTCGGCATGGCCCTGCGTGCCGGCGTGCCGGTGCAGGACATCGAAATGTGGCAGTTCCACCCGACCGGCATCGCCGGCGCCGGCGTACTGGTCACCGAAGGCTGCCGCGGTGAGGGTGGTTACCTCATCAACAAGCACGGCGAGCGTTTCATGGAGCGCTACGCTCCGAACGCCAAGGATCTGGCCGGTCGCGACGTGGTTGCCCGTTCGATGGTCAAAGAGATCATCGCCGGCAACGGTTGCGGCCCGAACGGCGACCACGTGATGCTCAAGCTCGACCATCTGGGCGAGGAAGTGCTGCACAGCCGTCTGCCAGGCATCTGCGAACTGTCGAAGACCTTCGCCCACGTCGACCCGGTCGTCGCTCCGGTTCCGGTCGTTCCGACCTGCCACTACATGATGGGCGGCGTTGCCACCAACATTCACGGTCAGGCGATCACCCAGGACGCCGAAGGCGTGGATCAGATCATCCCAGGCCTGTTCGCTGTGGGTGAAGTGGCTTGCGTATCGGTTCACGGCGCCAACCGTCTGGGCGGCAACTCGCTGCTCGACCTGGTGGTGTTCGGCCGCGCTGCCGGCCTGCACCTGGAAAAGGCGCTGACCGACGGCATCGAGTACGACGACGCCACCGAAGCCGACATCGAGGCGGCCCTGGCCCGTCTGAACGCGCTGAACAACCGCACCGACGGCGAAGACGTCGCCACCCTGCGTCGCGAGCTGCAAAGCTGCATGCAGAACTACTTCGGCGTGTTCCGCACCGGCGAATACATGCAGAAGGGCATCGCCCAGTTGGCCGAGCTGCGCAAGCGCATCGCCAACGTGAAGATCAACGATAAGTCGCAGGCGTTCAACACTGCACGTATCGAAGCGCTGGAGCTGCAGAACCTGCTGGAAGTGGCCGAAGCCACCGCCATCGCTGCAGAAGTGCGCAAAGAGTCCCGCGGCGCCCACGCCCGTGAAGACTACGAAGACCGTGACGACGAAAACTGGCTGTGCCACACCCTGTACTTCCCGGGTGAGAAACGTGTCGCCAAGCGTGCCGTGAACTTCTCGCCGAAGACTGTTCCGACTTTCGAACCTAAAGTTTAGGTTCG
>NZ_JBIVHR010000210.1:0-1766 GCF_044749305.1 Pseudomonas sp. NPDC089534
CGCCAGCTACGACGTGCCGGGCCAGGGCAAGCACCTGGTCATCGGCGAAGTGGTGCAGAAGGAAGAAGTGCCCCGCGCCCGCCTCAAGAGCGCCGGCCTGCCGGTGCCGGACGAAGGCCCGGAGTTCATGACCCGCGAGCTGATCAAGGTCGGCAACCGTGACCTGAACGGCAACGACTTCACCTGGACCGTCGGCGAGTGGCTGAACGACCAGACCACGCCGGTGGAGCTGATGGCCATCGAGCGCCGCGAGTGGGGCAACTTCTACGGCTACCTGGTCAACGTCAAGCAGGACGGCAAGGTCATTGCCGAAGGCGAAGCCGCGTGGCCCGAGCTGCAGGCGCGGATCGACCGGGTGAACAAGCTCGCCGCCCAGCTCAAGACCCTGGAGAAGGTCGACATCGGCGCGATCAACGCCGGCCTCGAACGCATCCGCCTGCACGGCCGCAAGCTGGAGCTCGAAGGCAAGCTCGACCCGGCCGCGCAAGCGGACATGGACGCCGAGCGCGCCGAGCTGAACGCCCGTTACCAGGACGTCGAGGCACGCCTCTCCGACCTGCACGCGCAGTTCAACCGCGACGCGCTGACCGCCCGCGACGCCAACGGCAAGGAAGTCGAGATCGGCCTGGGCAAGGTGGTCCACGCCTACCAGCCGAACGCCATGGGCACCTTCACCAAGGTCGGCTTCTACTTCAGCAAGGTCTGGGAATTCCTGTCGGACGACCCCCGCGAAGCGAACACCGAAGGCGGGATCTTCCCGGCGATCTTCGGCACCGTGATGATGACCCTGATCATGGCGATGATCGTGACCCCGTTCGGCGTGCTGGCGGCGGTGTACCTGCGCGAATACGCCAAGCAGAACACCCTGACCCGGGTGATCCGCATCGCGGTGAACAACCTGGCGGGCGTTCCGGCGATCGTCTACGGCGTGTTCGGCCTGGGCTTCTTCGTCTACGTGCTGGGCGGCTCCCTCGACCGGCTGTTCTTCCCTGAAGCGCTGCCGGCGCCGACCTTCGGCACGCCGGGCCTGCTCTGGGCGTCCCTGACCCTGGCGCTGCTGGCGGTGCCGGTGGTGATCGTGGCCACCGAAGAAGGCCTGGCGCGCATCCCGCGCACCGTGCGCGAGGGCTCGCTGGCCCTGGGCGCGACCAAGGCCGAGACCCTGTGGAAGATCGTCCTGCCGATGGCCAGCCCGGCGATGATGACCGGCATGATCCTCGCCGTGGCCCGGGCCGCCGGCGAAGTGGCGCCGCTGATGCTGGTGGGCGTGGTGAAACTGGCGCCGTCGCTGCCGGTGGACGGCAACTACCCGTACCTGCACCTGGACCAGAAGATCATGCACCTGGGCTTCCACATCTACGACGTCGGCTTCCAGAGCCCGAACGTCGAGGCCGCGCGGCCGCTGGTGTACGCCACGGCGCTGCTGCTGGTGCTGGTGATCGCGGTGCTCAACCTGTCGGCGGTGTGGATCCGTAACCACCTGCGCGAAAAATACAAGGCACTGGACAGCTGATTTCTTCTGTAGGAGCGAGCCTGCTCGCGATGGCATCACCGCGGTTTCCTGGACGGACCGCAGCGCCTGAATCGCGAGCAGGCTCGCTCCCACAAAAAACGAACCGAATTTGTTAGCACAGGGGATCTCCCATGCAGCACGAAACACATACCCACGGCATCAACATGTCCGCCCTGGGCCGCGACAAGCAGAGCCTGAACCTGGAACAGGAAACCGTGGCCATCGAAGTGCCGGGCCTGAGCCTGTTCTACGG
>NZ_JBIVHR010000211.1:0-1679 GCF_044749305.1 Pseudomonas sp. NPDC089534
CGGACGGTCAAATCCGATCACTGATTCGTCAGCGACCGCCAAACGATAGAACCCGTCCCCAAGGCGCACAAGCCGGCGGATTCTGGCGTAGCTGTAGGCAATGGCGCAAGGCGGTGTGGGTGTATGGAGACTGTGATCAACATGTCTAAACATGTCTCGCTGCAGATTAGTCAATGCAATAATCTAGAAGAGGAAATGAGGACGGATAAAACATCCACCCTCATTTCTTCGTTAACTCCAGAACTGAAAAAAATCAAAAAACGATTGGTCGTTGGAAGTTATTAGTATTGTTTCGATTTTTCTTCCAGCAGGGGACGAATAGTCGACCCAATGGTGTTCATTGCTTGGGCTAGCAGGGAAATCTCTGCGAGATAATTCGCCTGCTGTGTCTTGGAACACAATTTGTGCCCAGTGGCGCTGATAGGTATATGCAAACCTGACTCTTGAGCATGCGTATTTTGGAGTGAGCATGATAGTTTGACGTGCGCTTGTTTCATCTAAAAACCCATAGTTTGTGCCAATTGCATGGCCGGTCAGCATGCCGGAAACTGGATATGCATAAGTAGTAATTGCGATTGGGTTGCCACCTGCTTGGAAGTTTATCGTCATAGTGTCGAAGACAATGGAACTTCCACTGCTGATGGTTTGGGCTGGGCGTGAGTCAAAGTTTTCGTACCATGTAATGGGGACTGCCTGAACATTCACTTTCCGTTGCTCCGATACGGGGTTGACTCCATATCGTCCTTTGGCGGTGAAGGTATGCAAAGTTGCACTCAATCCAGAGATCGCCATCATCCACACGCCCGAGGTCGCATTCGCCGTGGCCTGGCCCTTGGACACGGTGCCGTCGAACACCTCGACCTTCAGCCCCTTCGCCGCCGCGCCGGTGAGTGTCACGCTGGTTTCGACCGTGGTGCCGCCGTTGGGAATCTCGACGCCCTTCGGATCTTTCACCGACGTGATGGTCGGCGCCGTCGCCGCCGTCACGGTCAGTGTCCTGGCCGCCGACACCGGATTGGCGCCGTACAAGGCTTTCGCCGTGAAGCTGTGCGCCGCCACGCTCAGGCCAGCCACCGCCAGCGTCCACACGCCCGAGGTCGCATTCGCCGTGGCCTGGCCCTTGGACACGGTGCCGTCGAACACCTCGACCTTCAGCCCCTTCGCCGCCGCGCCGGTGAGCGTCACGCTGGTTTCGACCGTGAGGCCGCCGTGGGGGATCTCGACGTTCTTCGGATCCTTCACGGACGTGATGGTCGGTGTTGCCGCCGCCGTCACCGTGATCGCCCATTCAGGCGATTGCGTCCCGCTGCCGTACAAGGCCTTGGCGACGAAACGGTGCTCAGCGGTCTGTAGCCCGGTCAACCTGAGTGTCCAGATCCCTTTTTCATCGGCCTTCGCTTTGCCCTTGGACACTGCGGCATCGAAGATCTCGACCTCAAGGAAGGTGTTGGCCGTCCCTGTCAACTGCACCGTGGTGTCTACGGTGATGCCTCCATTGGCGATGGCCGTCCCTTTGGAGTCCTGCGCGGCTGTGATCGCCGGCCGTTGGCCATTAATCGACGTAAAGCCGCGGATGTTCGAAACCGGTTTTTTTCCGTACTGGGCAACGGCCTTGACACTGTGCAGCACGTTCAGGCTCACGCCGGTCAGTTCGATGGACCATTTCCCGTCGGCGGCGA
>NZ_JBIVHR010000212.1:0-1674 GCF_044749305.1 Pseudomonas sp. NPDC089534
GTTGGACGGGAGGAATTCGACCTACAGCGCCGCGTCGATTTTCTTGGCAGCGTCTTCACTGACCCACGCGTGCCAGACTTCAGGATGTTCCTTGAGGAAGATTTTCGCCAGCTTCGGCGACTCGATGCGTTCCTTCGCCATGCGGCCCAGGTTCTGGTTCAGCAGGTCGATCGGCAGGTTGACCTTCTCCAGCACGGACACCAGCTCCGGCGCCTCGTCGTGGAAGGTCTTGGACAGGCCGACCTTGATGGTCACGCTCTTGTCGACGCCGGCCTTCTCTTCCAGCTTCACCGCGTCGATCTGGCCCATCAGCGGGGTCGGCGACCAGTAGTAGAACAGGATCGGCTCGCCGCGCTTGTAGCTCGACAGCACCGCCGCATCCAGCGCGGGACCGGTGCCCGGACGGAAGTTGGTGTAGCTGCTCTCCAGGCCGTAGCTCTTGAGCATCTCGGTGTTGTCCAGCTCGCAGGTCCAGCCGGCCGGGCAGTTGTAGAAACGGCCCTTGGACGGTTCTTCGGCGTCCTTGAAGATCGCCGAGTACTTGCCCAGGTCAGCGATGTGCTTGAGGTCCGGCGCCTTGGCTTCGAGCTTGCGCTTGGCGTCGCCCTCGATCACGTAGCGCGGCACGTACCAGCCTTCGATGGCGCCCACCACCGGAGCGCCGACGCCGACGACCTTGCCGGCCTTCTCGGCCTTGTTCCAGACCTCGCTGCGGCCGACCCACTCCTCGGCGAAGACCTGGATGTCGTTGCTGCTCAGGGCGTTCTCCATGGTGATGGAGTTGCCCGGCAGGCTGTCGGTCTTGCAGTCGTAGCCTTTCTCCAGCACCACTTGCAGCACGTCGGTCAGCAGCATGCCGCTTTCCCAGTTCAGCCCGGCGAACTTCACCGGTTTGCCGGATTCGCACCAGCCGGCGGCCTGGGTGGCGCCGGCGCTGGCCAGAAGGCCCATGGAAAGCAGAGTGGTCAGCAGGGTCTTGTTCGATTTCATTGTTGTGACGCTCCTAATCATGAATTGGCTTACGGCAGTCAAGAGGCATCCAGCCCTGTCCACGTCCAAATCAGGCCTGCGCCGCAGCGCGACCGGCCCCGCTTGTTTTAGGTTGTACGGCGCTGTTCTGCTCGACGGGCAGAATCAGGCGATCGGGCACTGCACCGTGCCATTTCTTGGCACACACATAGTAGAGGCCGGCGGGAAGCACCAGGCCGATGATCCAGGAAATGTCCACATCGCCCAGGGCGGCCACCAGCGGGCCGGTGTAGAACTTGGTCGAGATGAACGGCAGCTGCACCAGCACGCCGAACACATAGACGCTGATGCCCAGCACGTTCCAGCGGCCGTAGCGGCCGTTCGGATCGGCCAGCGCCGGCACGTCGTAGCGCTCGCGGGTGATGCAGTAGTAGTCCACCAGGTTGATGGCGCTCCAGGGCGTGAAGAACGCCAGCAGGAACAGGATGAACGACTTGAACGCCCCCAGGAACGAATGCTGGCCGAGCAGCGCGATCAGGGTCGCGGCGCCGACGATCACCAGCACGAACACCAGGCGCTGCATGCGGGTGACCGTCAGGTGGCCGCGGAAGCCGCTGATGATGGTCGCGATGCACATGAAGCTGCCGTAGGAGTTCAGGGTGGAGATGGTGACCTTGCCGAACGCGCTGCTGTATTTCAGCATCG
>NZ_JBIVHR010000213.1:0-1589 GCF_044749305.1 Pseudomonas sp. NPDC089534
GACGCCATCGCCAGCAGGCTGGCTCCCACAGGTATTGTGGTTGTCCGCAAGGCCTGGGAACGCCCGAGAACCCTGTGGGAGCTGGCTTGCCAGCGATGAGGCCGGCACATCCGGATTCGGTGCCGCCTGACCGGACGCCATCGCCAGCAGGCTGGCTCCCACAGGTATTGCGGCTGTCCGCAAGGACTGGGAACGACTGAGAACCCTGTGGGAGCTGGCTTGCCAGCGATGAGGCCGGCACATCCGGATTCGGTGTCGCCTGACCGGACGCCATCGCCAGCAGGCTGGCTCCCACAGGTATTGTGGTTGTCCGCAAGGCCTCGGAACGCCCGAGAACCCTGTGGGAGCTGGCTTGCCAGCGATGAGGCCGGCACATCCGGATTCGGTGTCGCCTGACCGGACGCCATCGCCAGCAGGCTGGCTCCCACAGGTATTGCGGCTGTCCGCTAGGCCTTGGAACGCCCGAGAACCCTGTGGGAGCCAGCCTGCTGGCGATGGCGGCAGCCGAGGCGCCGCGGGGCGGGATCTTGCCGCTCAGTCGCGGAAGAACACCTGCACCAGGTGGTAGCCGAACTTGCTCTTGATCGGCCCGTGCACGGTGCGCAGCGGCTTCTTGAAGATCACCGCATCGATCGCGCCGACCATCTGCCCCGGCCGCACTTCGCCCAGGTCGCCGCCGCGCTTGCCGGACGGGCAGGTCGAGTATTTCTTGGCCAGCACATCAAAGGCTTCGCCCTTGGCGATGCGTTGCTTGAGCTGTTCGGCCTCTTCGGCGGTCTTCACCAGAATGTGGCGGGCTTGGGCTTTCATGATGCGGTACCTGATTGCGGGGCGCGGATTATGCCTCAACTCATGGGGTTTGGCTGAGCATCGTGCGGATCTTGGCCGCCATCGCCTCGATGGAAAACGGCTTGGCCACCATGTCCATGCCGTCCTCCAGGAAGCCCTGGCGCTCGGCGGCGTTCTGCGCATAGCCGGTCATGAACAGCACCTTGAGCCCCGGCCGGTGCTGACGGGCGATTTCCGCCAGTTGCCGGCCGTTCATGCCCGGCAGGCCGACGTCGGTCACCAAAAGGTCCACCCGCTGGCCGGATTCGAGCAGCGGCAGGGCGCTTTTCGCGTCTTCGGCCTCGAAGGTGCGGTAGCCCAGCTCCCTGAGCAGGTCGAGCACCAGCATGCGCACCGCCGGATCGTCCTCGACCACCATCACGCTCTCGCCGGTCGCCGCTGCGGGGGGCTGGTTGACCGGTTCGACGGCCGGCCGCTCGGGCTCCAGCGCATGCAGGCGCGGCAGGTAAAGCCGTACGCAGGTGCCGCGGCCCGGCAGGCTGTCGAGGCTGACGTGCCCGCCGGACTGCTGGGCGAAACCGTAGATCATCGACAACCCCAGGCCCGTGCCCTGGCCGATGGGTTTGGTGGTGAAGAACGGGTCGAACGCCTTGGAGCGCACCGACGGCGTCATGCCGGTGCCGTTGTCGCTGACCGCGAGCATCACGTAATCGCCGGCCTTGACCGGTTCCAGGGTGGTGATGTCGCTGCCGTCGAGGTAGACGTTGGCGGTTTCGATCAGCAGTTCGCCGCCCTCGGGC
>NZ_JBIVHR010000214.1:0-1571 GCF_044749305.1 Pseudomonas sp. NPDC089534
CTGGCTTCGCCGGTTGCCCACATCTGGTTCCTGAAGTCGCTGCCGTCCCGTATCGGCCTGCTGATGGACATGACCCTGCGTGATATCGAGCGCGTTCTCTACTTCGAGAGCTATGTCGTCATCGACCCGGGCATGACCACCCTCGAAAAGGGTCAGTTGCTGAACGACGAGCAGTATTTCGAAGCGCTGGAAGAGTTCGGTGACGATTTCGACGCCCGCATGGGTGCCGAAGCCGTCCGCGAGCTGCTGCACGCTATCGACCTGGAGCACGAGATCGGCCGTCTGCGCGAAGAGATTCCGCAAACCAACTCCGAAACCAAGATCAAGAAGCTGTCCAAGCGTCTGAAGTTGATGGAGGCCTTCCAGGGCTCCGGCAACCTGCCGGAGTGGATGGTGCTGACCGTTCTGCCGGTTCTGCCGCCGGACCTGCGTCCGCTGGTTCCGCTGGACGGCGGTCGTTTCGCGACTTCCGACCTCAACGATCTGTATCGTCGGGTGATCAACCGTAACAACCGTTTGAAGCGCCTGCTGGATCTGTCCGCTCCGGACATCATCGTGCGCAACGAAAAGCGCATGCTGCAGGAAGCTGTCGACGCACTGCTCGACAACGGCCGTCGCGGTCGCGCCATCACCGGTTCGAACAAGCGTCCTCTGAAATCCCTGGCCGACATGATCAAGGGTAAGCAAGGTCGTTTCCGTCAGAACCTGCTCGGTAAGCGCGTTGACTACTCGGGCCGTTCGGTAATTACCGTAGGTCCGACCCTGCGTCTGCACCAGTGCGGCCTGCCGAAGAAGATGGCTCTCGAGCTGTTCAAGCCGTTCATTTTCGGCAAGCTGGAAATGCGCGGTCTCGCGACCACCATCAAAGCGGCCAAGAAAATGGTCGAGCGCGAGCTGCCGGAGGTTTGGGACGTTCTCGCTGAAGTGATCCGCGAACACCCGGTCCTGCTCAACCGTGCACCGACCCTTCACCGTCTGGGCATCCAGGCGTTTGAACCGGTACTGATCGAAGGTAAGGCCATTCAGCTGCACCCTCTGGTCTGCGCCGCGTACAACGCCGACTTCGACGGTGACCAAATGGCCGTGCACGTGCCGCTGACGCTGGAAGCCCAGCTGGAAGCGCGCGCGCTGATGATGTCGACCAACAACATCCTGTCGCCAGCCAACGGTGAGCCGATCATCGTTCCGTCGCAGGACGTTGTACTGGGTCTGTACTACATGACCCGTGAAGCGATCAACGCCAAGGGCGAAGGTCGTGTGTTCGCGGATCTGCAGGAAGTCGACCGCGTGTTCCGCGCCGGCGAAGCCGCGCTGCACGCCAAGATCAAGGTTCGTATCAACGAAACCGTGAACGACCGTGACGGAAACAGCGTGAACAACACCCGCATCGTCGACACCACCGTCGGCCGTGCGCTGCTGTTCCAGGTTGTGCCGAAAGGCCTGTCGTTCGACGTCGTCAACCTGCCGATGAAGAAGAAGGCGATCTCCAAGCTGATCAACCAGTGCTACCGCGTGGTGGGTCTGAAAGTGACCGTGATCTTCGCTGACCAGTTGATGTACACCGGTTGTGC
>NZ_JBIVHR010000215.1:0-1470 GCF_044749305.1 Pseudomonas sp. NPDC089534
CACAGGTTTTTGGGGTGGGCACAGAACCTGTCATCACCCGGGATACCTGTGGGAGTCAGCCTGCTGGCGATAGCGGCGGATCAGTCTCCACAGATACCGAAAGTGCCGGCCTCATCGCTTGCAGGCACGCTCCCACAGGTTTTGTGGGGGGCAACAAAAAGCCCGCAGGCAATCGCTTGCCTGCGGGCTTTTACGCAGCGGACCTGAGGCCTACGCCCGGCGTTCGTGCATCCGCGCCAGTTGCCGCTCCAGCATCGACGGGTAAGGCTCCATCAGCCGCTCGACGCAGCAGGCGCCTTCGGGGCTGGCGATCGGGCGGATCCGTGCGCGTTGGCGGATCAGCGCGTCATCGCTGATCTTGCGCTCCACCAGCAGCAGGTTGCGGCTGTGCTGCGACAGGGCCAGGGCGTCCTGGGCCGAGTCGGTCAGCAGGAGGTCGATCTGGCTCAGGCCGAACAACTCGTCGCCCAGGGTCAGGCCCAGCTGCAATTGCAGGGTGATGCCGCTGTCGGCGACTTCGATCTGCAACTGATGGCTCAAGGCCCGCAGCAGTTCGCCGCAGCAGATGGCGTTGGTCAGGTAGTCGTCGCCGCTGTCCTCGGTGTGGAACAGCATCAGCGTGCTGCCGTCGTTCAGCGTCTCGATCTCGCCCTGATACAGCGAAGCAGCCTGGTCCAGGCAGTCGCGGTAGCGTTCCAGCAACTCTTCCAGGCGCGCCCGGGGCAGGCGGCGCAGTTGCTCCTGGGAACCCAGCTGCACCGCCAGCACCGCGCTGTGCTGGGGCACGCTCGGCGTGGCCTTGCGGGCGGCCGGCTGGGCCGAACCGTTCAGCGAGTCGTCGCGCAGGTCGGCGAACGGGTCTTCGTCGTCCTCGTCGTCTTCCACGGTGCTGACCACCTGCCGGGGCGCCGGCTTGCGGGCCTCCACCGGGCGGCTTTCGTCGAAGCTCGGGTCACGCAGGTTGCGCACCTCGAAGGCCGGGTCTTCGTCGTCCTCGAACTCCGGTTCCGGCTCGGGCGGCGGCGCGACCGGCTCCGGGGCGAAGTTGGCGTGCAGTTGGCGGGCCAGGTCGCCGATCTCGTCCTGGCGGTCGGTGCCCGGCGTGTATTCGTCGATGTTGCGCAGCCACACCCGCAGTTGCAGCAGCGGCGTGGACAGGTGACGGCCCAGGCGCAGGCTCAGGGCCAGGGACAACGCCAGCAGGATCGCGCTGAGGATGCCCATGCTCTGCAGGCTGATGGTCATCGGCTGCTGGAACTGATCCATGTCCAGGCTGATGCGCAATTGCCCGGCGGTCACGTCCTGGAAGGTGATCTTGCTCTGGTACATGCCCTCGGCTTCGCCCAGCAGGCCGTGCTTGGGACGCTGGCCGGACTCGGCGAGGATGCGGTTGTCCACGCTGTAGATGGCGGCGTGGGCCACCAGCTTGTTCTTGGTCAGGTTGTTGAGCAGCACGTTGAGGCTGAGGAT
>NZ_JBIVHR010000216.1:0-1432 GCF_044749305.1 Pseudomonas sp. NPDC089534
CGGTGTTCGGACGAGCGGAGCCGCTGGTCAGACCGGCCGCCTTCTTCAGCAGAACCGAAGCAGGGGTGGATTTGGTTTCGAAAGTGAAGCTGCGGTCGCTGTAGACAGTGATGATCACTGGAGTCGGCAGACCTGGCTCAAGACCCTGGGTACGGGCGTTGAAAGCCTTGCAGAATTCCATGATGTTCACACCGTGCTGACCCAGAGCCGGGCCGACGGGTGGACTTGGGTTAGCCTGAGCGGCCTTCACTTGCAGCTTGATGTAAGCGGTAATCTTCTTGGCCATGAGGCACTCCAATTACGGGTTCGAACGCCTCGAAAGGCTCCCCGGTTACTTGCGCGTATATCCCAGTGACGACAAAACCCCACAGCCTAAGGCTGCGGGGTTGGGATGCTTGTCCAACTAGACCTTTTCGACCTGGCTGAACTCCAACTCCACCGGAGTAGAGCGACCGAAAATGAGCACCGCGACCTGGATCCGGCTCTTTTCGTAGTTAACTTCTTCAACAACGCCATTGAAGTCAGCGAAAGGACCGTCATTGACACGAACGGTCTCACCCGGCTCGAAGAGAGTCTTCGGCTTAGGCTTATCGCTACCATCGGCGACGCGACGCAGAATGGCTTCCGCCTCTTTGTCGGTGATCGGCGCAGGCTTATCGGCAGTACCACCGATAAAGCCCATCACCCGAGGAGTATCCTTGACCAAGTGCCAAGTACCCTCGTTCATATCCATCTGAACCAGCACATATCCTGGAAAGAACTTACGCTCGCTTTTGCGCTTCTGGCCATTACGCATCTCAACCACTTCTTCAGTGGGAACCAGAATCTCGCCGAAGCCGTCTTCCATGCCAGCCAGCTTTACGCGCTCGATCAGGGAGCGCATTACATGCTTCTCGTAACCCGAGTAAGCATGCACAACGTACCAACGCTTAGCCACGGGACACCCTTAGCCTACAATCAGGGAAACAAGCCAGCCGAGGAGGGAATCAAGCCCCCACAACAGCAGCGCCATAATCAACACCACAGCTACGACAATCAGCGTAGTCTGCGTAGTTTCCTGGCGAGTCGGCCATACGACCTTACGAATCTCGGTGCGAGCTTCCTTTGCCAGCGCGAAGAACGACTTACCTTTCGCAGTCTGCAGCCCTACAAAGGCAGCAACAGCAGCAATAGCAAGCAGAGCCAGCACGCGGTACAGGATCGGCGAAGCGGAGAAATAATGATTGCCGACAACACCGACAACCACCAAGGAAACCACTACAAGCCACTTGATCAGATCAAAGCGAGAGCTTTGGGCTTCAGCTTTAGGAGTCATCTGCGAAGATCCTGTGAAAAGAAAGCCAGACACACCGAGTGAATCTGGCAGGTCAGGAGGGAATCGAACCCCCAACCTACGGTTTTGGCAGAGCGACGGTCTCCAAAACCGTAGGTT
>NZ_JBIVHR010000217.1:0-1404 GCF_044749305.1 Pseudomonas sp. NPDC089534
CGCCTCTTCTGAATAAGGTCCTCGTACGGATCGCTGCCTTCGTTCGGGGTATTGACCAGACGGCGATTGCCCTTGGTCTCTTTACCGAACGCGATGGTGCCGCTGACTTCAGCCAGGATCGACGCCTCTTTCGGACGACGGGCTTCGAACAGGTCGGCAACACGCGGCAGACCACCGGTGATGTCACGGGTCTTCGAAGTCTCTTGCGGGATACGCGCGATAACGTCACCGATCGCGATCTTCGCACCGTCCGCAACACCGACCAGGGCGTTCGCCGGCAGGAAGTACTGAGCGATAACGTCAGTGCCTGGCAGCAACAGATCCTTGCCGTTGTCGTCGACCATCTTCACCGCAGGACGGATGTCCTTGCCGGCAGCAGGACGGTCTTTGACGTCGAGCACTTCAATGTTGGTCATACCGGTCAATTCGTCGGTCTGACGCTTGATCGTGATGCCTTCTTCCATGCCCACGTAGGTCACGTTACCTTTCATTTCGGTAACGATCGGGTGAGTGTGCGGATCCCACTTCGCCACGATGGCGCCAGCGTCGACCTTGTCACCCTCTTTAACCGAAAGCACCGCACCGTACGGCAGCTTGTAACGCTCGCGCTCGCGACCGAAGTCGTCGGCGATCGCCAGCTCACCGGAACGGGACACGGCAACCAGGTTGCCGTCCACACGCTCAACGTGCTTCAGGTTGTGCAGACGGACGGTACCGCCGTTCTTGACCTGAACGCTGTCGGCAGCGGAAGTACGGCTTGCCGCACCACCGATGTGGAACGTACGCATCGTCAGCTGGGTACCCGGCTCACCGATGGACTGGGCGGCGATGACGCCGACCGCTTCACCGATGTTCACCTGGTGACCACGGGCCAGATCGCGGCCGTAGCACTTGGCGCAGATGCCGTAACGGGTTTCGCAGCTGATCGGCGAACGCACGACCACTTCGTCGATGCTGTTCAGCTCGATGAACTCGACCCACTTCTCGTCGACCAGGGTGCCGGCAGGAACAATGACGTCCTCGGTGCCCGGCTTGAACACGTCACGGGCAACCACACGGCCCAGTACGCGCTCACCCAACGGCTCGACAACGTCGCCGCCTTCAATGTGCGGCGTCATCAGCAGACCGTGCTCGGTGCCGCAGTCGATCTCGGTCACGACCAGGTCCTGCGCCACGTCTACGAGACGACGGGTCAGGTAACCGGAGTTCGCTGTCTTCAACGCGGTATCCGCCAGACCTTTACGAGCACCGTGGGTCGAGATGAAGTACTGGAGTACGCTCAGACCTTCACGGAAGTTCGCGGTGATCGGCGTCTCGATGATGGAGCCGTCCGGCTTGGCCATCAGACCACGCATACCGGCGAGCTGACGAATCTGTGCTGCGGAACCCCGCGCACCCGAGTCG
>NZ_JBIVHR010000218.1:0-1274 GCF_044749305.1 Pseudomonas sp. NPDC089534
CCCCGCGCTCGGTAGCGTCGGGGTGCCAGCAGAAATAAGGGATGTCGAGGCCCAGCGACAGACATGCCTGTAACAGGTTGTCTGCCCCGTCGACTTCGAGCGCTTTGCCGTCTACGTGGATAGTGGCCATGGTTCAAAGGTCTTCGTTGGCCCGGTGTCAGCGGGCGTGGCTAATGGAATCTTGTTGTCCGTCCGAATCCAACCAGCCCCGAAAGGCGTCATCGGACGCAAGGCGAAGGGCACGGACCCTTCGCCTTTCTTTAAGCGTTTACGCGCCGACGGTGATCGGCTTCGCCAGAGGCGGGACGGCGGCGCTTGCAGGCGCGATGCCGGCCTCGAACTCCGGGCGGAAATATTTGATCGCGCTGCCCAGCGGCTCCACGGCACCCGGTGCGTGGGCACAGAAGGTCTTGCCCGGGCCGAGGAAACCCACCAGACCCAGCAGGGTCTCGATGTCGCCCGGCTGGCCCTGGCCCTTCTCGAGGGCCATCAGCAGCTTGACGCTCCATGGCAGGCCGTCGCGGCAAGGGGTGCAGAAACCGCAGGACTCGCGGGCGAAGAACTGCTCCATGTTGCGCAGCAGGGACACCATGTTGATGCTGTCGTCCACCGCCATGGCCAGGCCGGTGCCCATACGGGTGCCCACCTTGGCGATGCCGCCGGCGTACATCTGCGCATCGAGGTGCTCCGGCAGCAGGAAGCCGGTGCCGGCGCCGCCAGGCTGCCAGGCCTTGAGCTTGTAGCCGTCGCGCATGCCGCCGGCGTAGTCCTCGAACAGCTCGCGGGCGGTCACGCCGAACGGCAGCTCCCACAGGCCGGGGTTCTTGACCTTGCCGGAGAAGCCCATGAGCTTGGTGCCCATGTCTTCGCTGCCGTCGCGGGCCAACGATTTGTACCAGTCCACGCCGTCGGCGATGATCGCCGGCACGTTGCACAGGGTCTCGACGTTGTTCACGCAGGTCGGCTTGCCCCACACGCCGACGGCGGCAGGGAAGGGCGGCTTGGAGCGCGGGTTGGCGCGGCGGCCTTCCAGGGAGTTGATCAGCGCGGTCTCTTCGCCGCAGATGTAGCGCCCGGCGCCGGTGTGGACGAACAGCTCGAAATCGAAGCCGCTGCCCAGGATGTTCTTGCCCAGCAGGCCGGCGGCCTTGGCTTCTTCCACGGCACGGTTCAGGTGCTTGGCGGCGGTGGTGTACTCGCCGCGCAGGAAGATGTAGCCGCGGTAGGTCTTCAGCGCGCGGGCGCTGATGAGCATGCCTTCGATCAGCAGATGG
>NZ_JBIVHR010000219.1:0-1257 GCF_044749305.1 Pseudomonas sp. NPDC089534
AGCAGCACGAAATGATCGAGAATCGTGGAGTGCGAAACATCGGTGGCAGAGCTGCCGTCGGCTGGCAGCTTCTGAAAGTAGGTGCGACACTCTTCTGGCACATCGTTAGGGTCGTGCAGGTAGAGCTCATAAAGCTCTTCCACATAGGCAGCGTTTCCACCTGAAAGGTAGGCGCTGTTCCACATGCGCTGCATCACGCTTTCTTGCATGCTTGGTCACCCTCGGTTAGGGGAACACCATCGGCGTCGACACCGAGCAAGCTTGCAGAAGTCCGAATGCAGCGACCAAAACAAGCCACTTAGGATCACACTGATAGTCCGGGTACCAGCCCGGATGCCCCTGCTTGTCTCATTTCTTCAAAAATAAGAGCCGCAGCTTTTGGCTGTTGCTCTGGTTATAGCCAGGGCGCGGGTTGAAGCCCGCGCCGAGACCTTCTACGGGTACAGCGGTGCCGCTTTTTACGGCGGCGGTTACAGCAGCTGAATCACACGCCGCTCGAGAGCAGCATGTTACGGATGTGACCGATGGCCTTAGTCGGGTTCAGGCCTTTCGGACATACGTTGACGCAGTTCATGATGCCCCGGCAGCGGAAGACGCTGAACGGGTCATCGAGCGAAGCCAGACGCTCGGAGGTCTTGGTGTCGCGGCTGTCTGCCAGGAAGCGGTACGCTTGCAGCAGGGCGGCCGGGCCCAGGAACTTGTCCGGGTTCCACCAGAAGGACGGGCAGGAGGTCGAGCAGCAGGCGCACAGAATGCACTCGTACAGACCGTCCAGCTTTTCACGCTCTTCAGGGGACTGCAGACGCTCGATGGCCGGAGCCGGCGTGTCGTTCTGCAGGAATGGCTTCACCTTCTCGTATTGCTTGTAGAAGATGCTCATATCGACGACCAGGTCACGGATGACCGGCAAACCCGGCAGCGGACGAATGACCAGCTTGTTGCCTTTCACGACGGCGGACAGCGGCGTGATGCACGCCAGGCCGTTCTTGCCGTTGATGTTCATGCCGTCGGAGCCGCAGACGCCTTCACGGCAGGAACGACGGTAGGAGAAACCCTCGTCCTGCTCTTTGATCAGGGCCAGCACGTCCAGCACCATCAGGTCCTTACCACCGGTATCGACCTGGAATTCCTGCATGAACGGCGCAGCGTCCTGATCAGGGTTGTAACGATAAACACTGACTTTCAACATGGCGGTCACCCTTAATAAGTCAGCAATATAGTTAAGAAAGTCGGAAAAGTCTTCTGCGAGAAGTTCAC
>NZ_JBIVHR010000220.1:0-1231 GCF_044749305.1 Pseudomonas sp. NPDC089534
CGAACTCGCCCACCACCGGGATGAACACCAGCATGCAGCCGGCGATGATGCCGTTCTTGGACAGCGGCACGGTGATCTTCCAGAAGCTGTTGAAGGTGCTCGAACCCAGGTCGGACGCGGCCTCCAGCAAGCTCGGGTCATGCTTCACGAGGTTGGCGTAGAGCGGCAGGATCATGAACGGCAGGTACGAATAGACCACGCCGATGTACACCGCAAGGTTGGTGTTGAGGATCTGCAGCGGCTCGTCGATCCAGCCCATGCCCATCAGGAAGCCGTTGAGCAGGCCGTTGTTGCTGAGGATGCCCATCCACGCATAGACGCGGATCAGGATCGCCGTCCAGGTCGGCATCATGATCAGCAGCACCAGCACGGTCTGGGTTTCCTTGCGCGCGGTGGCGATGCCGTAGGCCATCGGGTAGCCGATCAGCAGGCACAGCAGCGTGCTGAAGAACGCCATCTTCAGCGAGCCGAGGTAGGCCGACAGGTACAGCTCGTCGTCGCCCAGCATCGCGTAGTTGCCCAGGTTCAGCAGCAGCTGCAGCTTCTGCTCGGCGTAGCTGTAGATCTCGGTGTACGGCGGGATGGCCACGTCGGCTTCGGCGAAGCTGATCTTCAGGACGATGAAGAACGGCAGCATGAAGAACAGGAACAGCCAGATGAACGGAACCCCGATCACCAGCTGGCGGCCGCCGGGAACGATCCGGTTGAGGCGACGCTTGAGTTTGCGCATGTTCATGAGCGGAGCACCACGCCGCTGTCGTCTTCCCACCACACGTAGACCTGGTCGCCCCAGGTCGGACGCTGGCCGCGGCGCTCGGCGTTGGCGACGAACGACTGCACCAGCTTGCCGCTCGGCAGCTCGACGTAGAACACCGAGTGGCCGCCCAGGTAGGCGATGTCGTGCACCTTGCCGCTGGACCAGTTGTACTCGCAGGTCGGCATGTCGGCGGTGACCAGCAGCTTCTCCGGACGGATCGCGTAGGTCACGGACTTGTCCTGCACCGAGGTGCTGATGCCGTGGCCGACGTAGATCTGCCGGTCCAGATCCTTGCAGGTGATGGTCGCGTGGCCTTCGGCGTCGTCGATCACCTCACCTTCGAAGATGTTCACGTTGCCGATGAATTCGCAGACCAAGCGGCTGGTCGGGGTTTCGTAGATGTCGATCGGGCTGCCGATCTGGGCGATCCAGCCCAGGTGCATGATCGCGATGCGCTCGGCCATGGTCATGGCC
>NZ_JBIVHR010000221.1:0-1204 GCF_044749305.1 Pseudomonas sp. NPDC089534
CCTGATCACGCACTTCCTGCAGGTTTCGTGGGGCCCGGTCATGCCGGCCAACGAATCCTTCCAGATGATCGAAGCGACCAAGGGCATCAACAGGTATTACCTGACGAGCGACGGCGGCACCATGAGCTACCGTACCCGGATCCGCACTCCGAGCTTCGCACACCTGCAACAGATCCCTTCGGTGATCAAAGGCAGCATGGTCGCGGACCTGATCGCGTACCTGGGTAGTATCGACTTCGTTATGGCCGACGTGGACCGCTAAGCATGAACAGCACGCTTATCCAGACAGACCGTTTCACCTTGAGTGAAGCCGAGCGCTCGGCCATCGAGCACGAGATGCACCACTACGAAGACCCGCGCGCGGCGTCGATCGAAGCCCTGAAGATCGTGCAGAAGGCACGCGGCTGGGTGCCGGACGGCGCCGTGTACGCCATCGGCGAAGTCCTCGGCATCCCCGCCAGCGACGTCGAAGGCGTGGCCACGTTCTACAGCCAGATCTTCCGCCAGCCGGTGGGCCGCCACATCATCCGCGTCTGCGACAGCATGGTCTGCTACATCGGCGGCCACGAGTCCGTCGTCAGCCAGATCCAGAGCGAGCTGGGCATCGGCCTCGGTCAGACCACCGCCGACGGCCGCTTCACCCTGCTGCCGGTCTGCTGCCTGGGCAACTGCGACAAGGCACCGGCGCTGATGATCGACGACGACACCTTTGGCGACGTACAGCCTGCCGGCGTCGCCAAACTGCTCGAGGGCTACGTATGACCCTGACTTCTTTCGGTCCTGCCAACCGCATCCAGCGTTCGGCCGAGACCCACCCGCTGACCTGGCGCCTGCGTGACGACGGCGAGCCTGTCTGGCTCGACGAGTACCAGGCCAAGAACGGCTATGCCGCCGCCCGCAAGGCCTTCGCCGACATGAGCCAGGACGACATCGTCCAGACCGTGAAGGACTCGGGCCTCAAGGGCCGCGGCGGCGCAGGCTTCCCCACCGGCGTGAAGTGGGGCCTGATGCCGAAGGACGAATCCATCGACATCCGCTACCTGCTGTGCAACGCGGACGAAATGGAGCCCAACACCTGGAAGGACCGCATGCTGATGGAGCAACTGCCCCATCTGCTGATCGAAGGCATGCTAATGATCGGAAGAGCGTTGTTTAGGTAAAGAGTGTTAATGTTTGTGTTGTTCTATTTGTTCTCCGTATCATT
>NZ_JBIVHR010000222.1:0-1200 GCF_044749305.1 Pseudomonas sp. NPDC089534
TCGTAGTGCTCGTTGCCGATCACGTTCGGATCCAGCTGACGCGAAGTCGCGTCCATGCCCAGGATCGCAATGATGTCCTTCAGCTCTTTGTAGCGCTGCAGCACGTACTGAACGCCGCGAGCGGTTTCGTAGTGCTCGTTGCCGATCACGTTCGGATCCAGCTGACGCGAAGTCGAGTCCAGTGGGTCTACCGCCGGGTAGATACCCAGGGAAGCGATGTCACGGGACAGAACGACGGTGGCGTCCAAGTGGGCGAAGGTGGTCGCCGGCGACGGGTCGGTCAGGTCGTCCGCAGGTACGTATACGGCCTGGATCGAGGTGATCGAACCTTGCTTGGTCGAAGTGATGCGCTCTTGCAGCACGCCCATCTCTTCAGCCAGGGTCGGCTGGTAACCTACCGCCGATGGCATACGGCCCAGCAGTGCGGACACTTCGGTACCGGCCAGGGTGTAACGGTAGATGTTGTCGACGAACAGCAGAACGTCGTTACCTTCGTCACGGAACTTCTCGGCCATGGTCAGGCCGGTCAGGGCTACGCGCAGACGGTTTCCCGGCGGCTCGTTCATCTGGCCGTAGACCAGTGCCACTTTGTCCAGAACGTTGGAGTCCTTCATCTCGTGGTAGAAGTCGTTGCCCTCACGGGTACGCTCGCCCACACCGGCGAACACGGAGTAACCGCTGTGCTCGATGGCGATGTTACGGATCAGTTCCATCATGTTTACGGTCTTGCCTACACCGGCACCACCGAACAGACCGACTTTACCGCCCTTTGCGAACGGGCAGACCAGGTCGATAACCTTGATGCCGGTTTCGAGCAGGTCGTTGCCGCCAGCTTGCTCCGCGAAGGAAGGAGCGGCGCGGTGAATGCCCCAGCGCTCTTCTTCGCCGATCGGGCCGGCTTCGTCGATCGGGTTGCCCAGCACGTCCATGATCCGGCCCAGGGTCGCTTTACCGACCGGTACGGAGATGGCTGCGCCAGTGTTGTTGACGTCCAGACCACGCTTCAGGCCTTCGGTCGAGCCCATCGCAATGGTACGAACCACGCCGTCGCCCAGCTGCTGCTGAACTTCCAGGGTGGTTTCGGCGCCTTGAACCTTCAAGGCGTCGTAGATGCTCGGTACGCTGTCGCGTGGGAATTCCACGTCGATGACGGCGCCGAGGAATTGAACGATACGTCCGCTACTCATAGCTGGATCCTCT
>NZ_JBIVHR010000223.1:0-1193 GCF_044749305.1 Pseudomonas sp. NPDC089534
TGTGGGAGATTCTATGTTGCAAGGGAACCCTGCAGCCTCAAGTTCGGTTGGTATTCGCTCTCGCTTTTCATGAGGGCGAATGCCACCCGGCACAGCTTGCGGGCGAGGATCACCAACGCCTGGGTCTTGGCCAGGCCTCTTGCCAGGTACGACTCATAGAAGGGCTTCCAGACCGGGCTTCGGCACGCGGCCATTGCCGCATTGTGCGCAAGCCGCCGTATTTCCCCGTCCCCTTTTTTGCTCAGGCGACGGCAGCCGTGCTTCTTCCCGGAGTCCTTCGGCCTCAAGTCCATCCCCAAGAAGGCGATGAACGCATCGGCGCTGGCGAAGTCGCCACGCATGAACGTGGTCGCCAACCCGGTAGCGGTCAGGTCGCCAATGCCCTCAATCGCCTTGCAGCGCCTGATGTTCTCGGTGATGCCGGCCTCTCGCGCGGTTTCTCGCAGCAGCTTCTTCAGGGCTTGGTCGACCCGCTTGAAGTGCTCCAGCTGCTGGGCCATGAGGTCTTTCAGAAGAGGCTCGCCAGACCAGCTCAGCATGACGGCGGCGTGGGTCTTGATCAGCTCAGCACGCTTCTTGAGCAGGCTTTTCAACACGCCGTAGAACCGCGGAGGCGGGCTCCAGGCCCGCAGATGCTGCTGCTCGCTGGCCAGGTAGCGTGCCAGCAGGCGTGCGTCGCAGGGGTCGGTCTTTGCCCTCAAGCCGACGCCTTCGCGGTAGTGGCTCACCCGATAGGGATCCACAACGTACACCCGATGCCCCATTCCAAAGGCCAGTTCGGCGGTGTCCAGGTGGTAGTGGCTGGTGGCCTCCAGGGCGATGGCGCTCTGGGCCGGCAGCGTTTTGAGCCAGCGCCCGATGGATTCGCGGTTGTTGCCGATGGCTTGGGTGAGCTGGACGTCTTCGCGGTAGGCGACGATCTCAGCCTTGGCCACATCGATGCCCACGACCGTTGGCGCATTAAGGATTGTCATGACGAATCCTCGGAGCTAGGGTTTAAGTGCTTGATGGGGTCTACCGTAGCGCTGGCTTGCTTCTATCGTCGGTCGATCCGATGCATTCCTTATCGGCGCTTCAGGTAGAAAGGGCGGGACGAGAAGTCTCCCACGGTCCGTACTGGCTAGAGTCGGATTCTTGCTTTTAGTCCCGCCCACCCCTTCAAGTCTAAACATACAAGCTTGCCTGCAAGCGAT
>NZ_JBIVHR010000224.1:0-1093 GCF_044749305.1 Pseudomonas sp. NPDC089534
GTTCAGGCGGCAGGTAGCCGGGCGAACCCTCGGTGGCCATGGCCAGCTGGGAACGCATCATGATGGCGTCGGCGAAGCCGCGCAGCAGCATGACCATGGCGACGATGATGTACATCACGCCGATTTTCTTGTGGTCGACCGAGGTCAGCCACTCGGTCCACAAGTAAGTCCACTTCTTGAAGTAGGTGATTGCCGCGAACAGCCCCAGACCACCGAGCGCGATCATGGCGATGGTCACCATGACAATCGGCTCGTGGAAAGGAACCGCTTCCCAACTTAATTTACCAAACATCGTTTACTCCTCTGCCCCGGCAGCTGAATGCGAATTCGAGTCCATTTCCGTGGCGGCCACTTCCTTCTCTTTCTTCTCGTGCTTCAGAGGCTTGCCCGGTTTCATGCCTTCGTACTTGTCGACGATGATCTGGAACTGGTTCGGCGTGACCGAGGAGTAGAGCTCAACCGGATTGTTCTGGCTTGGCTTGGAAAGGGCTGCGTATTCAGCTTGATCAAGCTGTTTAGGTGCCTTTTTGACTTCACTTACCCAGGCGTCGAAATCTTCCTGGGAAGTTGCGATAGCCTTGAATTTCATGCCGGTGAAACCAGCGCCGCTGTAGTTGGCGGAGATGCCTTCCATTTCAGCGTTGCGGTCGGCGATCAGGTGCAGCTTGGTCTGCATGCCCGCCATCGCGTAGATCTGGCCGCCCAGGCCCGGGATGAAGAACGAGTTCATCACGGCGTCGGAGGTGATCTTGAAGTTGATCGGCGTGTGCGCCGGGAACACGATCTTGTTGACCGTGGCAATGCCTTGTTCCGGGTAGATGAACAGCCATTTCCAGTCCAGCGCGACCACTTCGATGGTCACAGGCTTGACGTCGGATTCGATCGGGCGATAAGGATCCAGCGAGTGGGTCGACTTATAGGTGATGTAGCCCAGGGCGATGATGATCAGGACAGGGATGGTCCAGACGGCCACTTCGATCTTGGTCGAGTGCGACCATTTCGGGGTGTAGACGGCGTTCTTGTTGGAGGCGCGGTACTTCCAGGCGAACAGGAAGGTCATCACGATGACCGGCACCACGACCAACAGCATCAG
>NZ_JBIVHR010000225.1:0-1060 GCF_044749305.1 Pseudomonas sp. NPDC089534
CCTGCTGTTCTTCTTCGCCATGGCCGGTCTGTCGGTCTACGCGGTGCTGTTCGCCGGCTGGTCGAGCAACAACAAGTTCGCCCTCCTGGGCAGCTTGCGCGCCTCGGCCCAGACCGTGTCCTACGAAGTGTTCATGGGCCTGGCCCTGATGGGCATCGTGGTGCAGGTCGGCTCGTTCAACATGCGCGACATCGTCGAGTACCAGGCGCAGAACCTGTGGTTCATCATTCCGCAGTTCTTCGGCTTCTGCACCTTCTTCATCGCTGGCGTGGCCGTGACTCACCGTCACCCGTTCGACCAGCCGGAAGCGGAACAGGAACTGGCCGACGGCTACCACATCGAATACGCCGGCATGAAATGGGGCATGTTCTTCGTCGGCGAGTACATCGGCATCATCCTGATCTCGGCGCTGCTGGTCACGCTGTTCTTCGGCGGCTGGCACGGCCCGTTCGGCATCCTGCCGCAACTGTCCTTCGTCTGGTTCGCACTCAAGACCGCGTTCTTCATCATGCTGTTCATTCTGCTGCGCGCCTCTATCCCGCGCCCGCGCTATGACCAGGTGATGGACTTCAGCTGGAAATTCTGCCTGCCACTGACCCTGATCAATTTGCTGGTGACCGCTGCAATCGTGTTGTGGAACACGCCTGCAGTCGCGGTTCAGTGAGGACTTGACCCATGTTCAAATATATTGGCGACATCATTAAGGGTACCGGTACCCAGTTGCGCAGTCTGGTCATGATCTTCGGTCATGGCTTCCGCAAGCGCGACACCCTGCAATACCCCGAAGAGCCGGTCTACCTGCCGCCGCGCTACCGTGGCCGCATCGTGCTGACCCGCGACCCCGACGGCCAGGAGCGTTGCGTGGCGTGCAACCTGTGCGCCGTGGCCTGCCCGGTCGGTTGCATCTCGCTGCAGAAAGCCGAAACGGAAGACGGTCGCTGGTACCCGGACTTCTTCCGCATCAACTTCTCGCGCTGCATCTTCTGCGGCCTCTGCGAGGAAGCCTGCCCGACCACCGCGATCCAGCTGACCCCGGATTTCGAGATGGCCGAGCTCAAAC
>NZ_JBIVHR010000226.1:0-1001 GCF_044749305.1 Pseudomonas sp. NPDC089534
AAAGATAAGTAAAACCAGATACACACTACACGAAGTTGCTGGCAGATCTGCAGCTAAGGTAAGTAGTATTTCTCGACGATACGCTTACGCGGCTGACGTACCAGCTGGTTGATAGTTGCCATCTACTAGCTCCACTGTTGTCTTGCGACGCTATTGTCTTGCAAGAAAAGCAAAATGGCAGGAACGGATTCCCGCCAAATTTAGGGGATCAAGAGTCTAAAGAGGATCTTGCCCCCAGTCAAGGCAAGGCCCTGGCCTCTCCCCCCACCGAAACTCGACAAAATGTCTCGATTCGATGAACGGAGCGGTCAGGGCCTTACGCTCATTTATCGCAGAACTCAGTTACCGCTCGAGTTCAGCGCTTCGGTCAGTGCAGCTTCCACTTCACTGGCGCTTACGCGCAACGGTTTGTCCGCATCACGGCGACGCTTGCGCTCGCTGTGGTAGGCCAGACCGGTACCGGCCGGGATCAGACGACCCACGACCACGTTTTCTTTCAGGCCGCGCAGGTAATCGCGCTTGCCGGTGACGGCCGCTTCGGTCAGTACGCGGGTGGTTTCCTGGAAGGAAGCCGCCGAGATGAACGATTCGGTCGACAACGACGCCTTGGTGATACCCAGCAGAACGCGGGTGAACTTGGAGACGAACTTGTCTTCCGCGTTCAGACGCTCGTTTTCCACCAGCACCTGGGTCAGCTCCATCTGGTCGCCCTTGATGAAGCTGGAGTCGCCAGACTCGGAGATCTCGACCTTACGCAGCATCTGACGCAGGATGGTCTCGATGTGCTTGTCGTTGATCTTCACGCCTTGCAGGCGGTAAACGTCCTGGATCTCGTTCACGATGTACTTGGCCAGCGCGCTCACACCCAGCAGACGCAGGATGTCGTGCGGATCGCTCGGGCCGTCGGAGATAACTTCGCCGCGGTTCACCTGTTCGCCTTCGAACACGTTCAGGTGACGCCACTTCGGAATCAGCTCCTCGTACGGATCGCTGCCGTCGTT